>DASZMF010000355.1:0-2233 GCA_035552035.1 Candidatus Angelobacter sp. | reverse complement strand
GCCCACGGGGCGAATGGGCCGCGCGCGGAACGGCACTGGCTTGGCGGGATCAGAAACGTATTCTTCGTACGCAGTGTCACCTTGTTTCGGTGCGTCGAAGGTCAGCTTCATTCCGGCAGTCAGATAGATCGGCTTGGGCTTGGGAACGCACGGTTCCATGCACTGTGCCTGATTGTCTGGCGGCCATGTCGCATAAAAGTGCCAGGTGTTGGTCCCGGTTTCAAAGGCTGACACCGCCGAAACTTTCTTGACCGGCTCGCCTTTCAGGTACTGATCCAGGAATGCCTTCAGAATTTCGCGCCGGAAATATAGTCCGGTATCGCTTGAGAATTTAAGCGCGCCCAGCGTGCTGGCCTCTTCAATTTCCTGCCCATGGTGCCATGGCCCAAGAACCAGAAAAACTTTGCCATTCCCTCCGTTATCTTTTGGTTTGAGCGCTTTGTAAACGGCAATCGCGCCGTAAATATCCTCCTGGTCCCACAGGCTGCCCACCAGCATAACGGGGATTTTGAGTGGCTGCGCAGCCAGAATTTTGTCCATCGCCTGGTCTTGCCAGAAGGCGTCATAGCTCGGATGCGCCAGCATCTTGCGCCAGAAGCCAATCTGCTCCAGCCCATGAACTTTGCCCAACTCGCCGGCCGATCCCTGCATATAAAGGTCGTAGTCATCAAAATGGTCGGTCCACCATTTGGCTTCATTCTTGCGCGTGGCCACCTGCTCAAAGATATAAGGCAGGTTTTCCATGCGGAAAGCGCCGTTGTGGAACCAGTCATCACCGCGCCAGCCATCCACCATTGGATTCATGGGCACCGCCACCTTCAACGCCGGATGCGGATTCACCAGCGCCATGAGCGGCGTAAAACCGTCATACGAAATGCCGATGATGCCTACGCGTCCGTTGCATTCAGGAACATTTTTCACCAGCCAGTCAATCGTGTCATAGGTGTCAGTGGAGTGGTCCACCGGCGTGGGATTCTGCGGCCCATGCAGCGGACGGTTCATTACATAATCGCCCTCGGATTCATATTTGCCGCGCACATCCTGCACCACGCGAATGTATCCGCCCTCCACTATCACGTCCGTGGCGTTGTCATAACCCCAGAGCGCCGGGCCAAGGTGCGAACTGGCGGCGTGGGTGGTGAGTTCGTCCGCGCTGTAAGGCGTCCGCGTCAGCAGGATGGCCGCCGGCTTTGCCTTGGTCGCACTGCGCGGCACCAGAATTACCGTGTGCAACTTTACGCCGTCGCGCATGGGGACCATCACTTCCCGGCGCGCATAATCAAACGTTGCCTCAAACGGCTTGAGTTCATTCGGCGTCTCGCTGGGATAGTTAGGATATTTGGGCGCGGGCGTTTGTGCAGGAGCAGTTTGGGCCGGTGCAGTCTAGGCGAAAGACATGCTGGTGAAAGCGATCACGATGAGAACGATCCACAGGGACGAAATGCTTACGGGCGTTTTGGGTGTGTGTGCCATGGCGAGCGAGATTATAGCTTTTTCTAAAATCTCGAGCATAGCGAGAGATCCCTGCCCCCGCTTTAATTGCAATGCCCACGAGATTGGCTCCTGATTTACACTAGTGGCGCTGGTGATCTTTACCTTAAAAGCAACGCGGCTATAGGGTCCCCTCGCTAATACCACCCCAACACGCGAAAATCGCGCGTGCCGGGGACCCCGCCGCTTCGGGATGGAAAAAAATGTCTTTCTACCTTCTCAAAACCGAGCCCACCGTTTACGGCTTTGCCGACCTGCAAAAAGACCAGTCCACCATCTGGGACGGAGTGACCAATCCGGCCGCGGTGAAGCATCTGCGCGGCATGCAGAAGGGCGACAAGCTGGTGATCTATCACACCGGCGACGTAAAGACCGCCGTGGGCACAGCGGCGGTTGAGTCCGTGGACGCCACCGATCCCAAGGTGCCTAAAGTCAGGATCAAAGCCGGCAAGCTGATCTCGCATCCGGTCACGCTGGCGGAGATCAAGACCAGTGATTTATTTGAAGATTCGCCGCTGGTGCGCCAGGGACGGCTTTCTGTGGTGCCGCTGAATCAAGAGCAGTATGAGTGGCTGACGGGACGGTAGTTTTTCTAAAAACCTCGAGCATAGCGAGAGGTCCCTATCCATTGCCAAGATCGCCGGTATTGCCAAAGATTGTCGATTGAAAATCCCCGAATCCGTGTGATCTGTGTTCATCTCGTGGTAAGGGTGTGCCTTTCCGATCACCCGATCACGGCGAT
>DASZMF010000354.1:0-4091 GCA_035552035.1 Candidatus Angelobacter sp. | reverse complement strand
GCCACTGCAGACCGCGCCAAATACATGGCTGCCGAAGAAACCATTTTGCTAACCGGCTCGCCGCGCGTGCTGGACACAGGCACCACGCTCACCGCCGACAGCATCCAGCTCAATCGCAAGACCCGCAACGCCGTGGCGCTGGAAAACGTAAAGACCACATACACCAACATGACTGCCCAGCCCACGGGCGCAATGCTGGCGTCTTCTGATCCTATCCACGTCACCGGCACAAGCGTGAACTTCAACTCGGCCACCGGCGTGGCGCGATATAGCAAAGCCCGGCTCTGGCAGGGACCAAACATTGTGGAAGCGCCCACCATCAGCTTTGATCGCACCAAACGCAGCCTTCAGGCCCAGGGAAGCCAGGGCGGCCAGGTTGCATCAGTTTTTGTGCAAAAAGACAAAAACGGGAAGATTACCCCGGTAAACGTTACCTCTGACAAGCTGACTTACGTGGATTCTGACCGCAAAGCCATCTTCAGCGGCAATGTAATTGTCCGCACGCAGGACACAACCATCGACTCAGACACGGTTCAAGTGATCCTTTTACCGCGCAAAAGCCAGGCTGAAACGCAGAGCGCCAGCCAACTGGATCGTATTGAATCGCAAGGGGATATTAAGATCCAGCAGGGAGCCAGGAAGGCCATGGGAACGCGGCTGGTCTATACCGCAGCGGAAGATAAAATGGTGCTTACCGGGACGCCAACCAAACGTCCTAGCATTTTTGATGCCGAACGGGGGCAAATTTCGGGGGATTCGTTGACTTTCTTTACCCACGATGGTAGGGTGCTCGTAGGTAGCGGAGAAACCTCCCAAACCCAGACTTCAGATAGGACTAAAGACGCGAGCAAGAAGTAAATGCAGACCCTGTCTACGGACGAAATCGCGAAATCGTACCGTGGGCGTAAGGTAGTCAACGGCGTCAATCTTCATATCAATCAGGCGGAAGTGGTAGGGCTGCTGGGGCCCAACGGCGCAGGCAAAACAACAACTTTTTATATGACCGTGGGCTTGGTGCCGCCGGATAGCGGCCGCATTCTGGTCGATGGTCACGATATTTCCGATGTGCCCATGTATTTGCGGGCGCGGAATTATGGCATTAGTTATCTGCCGCAGGAGCCATCAGTTTTTCGCAAGCTCACGGTGGAAGAAAATATTATGGCCGTGCTGGAAGTGCAGCCCATCTCATGGCAGGAGCGGCGCAAAAAGCGTGACCAGTTGATTGACGAGCTGGGGCTGGGGCATATCCGCAACAACATGGGATACGCGCTTTCTGGCGGAGAACGGCGACGCGTGGAGATTGCCCGTGCGCTATGTATTGCGCCAAAGTTTATTTTGCTCGACGAGCCGTTTTCCGGCATTGATCCAATCGCCGTGCTCGACCTGCAGAAGATTATTTTTGATTTAAAGGGAAGCGGCATCGGCGTTTTGATTACAGATCACAATGTGCGGGAAACGCTCTCTGTAACCGACCGGGCTTACATCATCAATGAAGGCCGGATTTTCCGCACCGGAACGCCGGAGCAGTTGGGTAACGATCCAGAGGTAAAGAGAGTCTATCTGGGCGAGAGTTTCTCGTTTGTTTGATTTTGATCGTGGGGCGAAGCGTTGCGGAGCCCTGAATAAACGCCTAATTACCGCAGTACTCTAGTGTGATTTTGCTGGTAATGGCATAGTAGAATTTAAAGAAATAAGAAATACGGATGGTCTTACTTCAGAACAAATTGAACCTGAGGGTCTCGCAAAAGCAGATCCTTACTCCAGGGCTGGTCCAGATGGTGAGCGTGCTTGCGCTCAACAAACTGGAGCTCAAGGAGATGATCAACACAGAGATGGTGGAGAACCCTGTGTTGGAGGAATTGGACTCCTCCGTCCCATTGCTGGACGATGTTGCTGGACGCCAGGAAGCCCACGAGCGCCAGGACGCAAAAGACATCAAGGAAAAAGACGAAACCGGCCCAGAGGCCGAGAAAAAAGATCCATTTGATGAGATCGATTTCGGCTCATTCTTCCGCGATTATCTTGATCCCGGCTATCGTAACTCCGCCGATCTCGAAGAGATTGACCGGCCATCGTTTGAAAATTTTCTTTCCAAGCCCGGCACGCTTACCGATCACTTAGTCTGGCAGCTAGGTTCCATCACCGTGCGCCCTGCAGTGTATGCAGCGGCAGAGTTGGTGATTGGCAACTTGAATGAAGAGGGTTATCTCACAGCCTCAGAAGATGAGCTGATGGGCGTAGCACAATCCCATGTAGAAGTAGCGGCACCCGTTGCGACAACTGTGGCAGCTGTGCCCCTTGGTTCTTCACTGCAAGAAGAAGGCCCTGGTCTTTCACCTGTTGGTCTTTCACATATTGACCCTGCACATTTTGAGTTGGTCGTCTCTCATACCCCCGCGCCGGAAGCAGTGGCTGCGGCCAGGAAAAATGGTTTTGCTCCAGTTCTGCAATTCACGCGTGACGATCTGCGGGAAGCGATTGGCCTGATACAGCAGTTGGATCCCGTGGGCGTGGCTGCGCGTGATCTGCGCGAATGCTTAATGGCCCAGCTAGAGCACCTGATCAGAACGCGCGACATGGAAGGCTCTGACGATCCTGAAAATGACCAGGTGATCGAAGACGCACTCAAGATCGTGGACAAACATCTCCACTATTTACAGAACAAGCAGTACAAAGAAATTGCCAAAGCCATGGGCCGCACCATGGACGCAGTAGTCCAGGCGCATGAATTTATCCGCACGCTCGACCCCAAACCGGGCCTTCGCTACAACAAGACTGAAGCCAAGCTGATTGAGCCGGACGTGGCCTTTGTAAAGCATGGCGACGAATATCTGGTTCTGATGAACGATGAAGACCTGCCGCAGCTGCGCGTGAGCCCCACCTATCGCAAGATGCTGAACAATCAGAATGGCGGCGTGGAAAAAGACGTTAAGTCTTACGTGAAGGAACGCTATAAGTCCGCTGTGCAGCTGATTAAAAATATTGAGCAGCGCCGCCAGACAATTTTAAAAGTTTGTTATGCCATCATCGGACGCCAGGCAGATTTTCTTGATCACGGCATTGACCAGCTCAAGCCCATGATGATCAAGGAAGTGGCAGAGGAAATTGGCGTGCATCCTTCCACGGTTAGCCGCGCGGTGGCCAGCAAATACGTGCATACGTCACAAGGCGTATTTGAGCTGCGTTATTTCTTCTCAGAGAGTGTGCAGGGGCCGGAAGGCGCGGGCACCTCGCTGCTGATACTGAAACGCCGCGTGAAGAAGCTGATTGAAGAGGAAGATCCAGCGCACCCGCTGACAGACGACCAGATTACACGGGTCTTACAATCTCAGGGTATCCAGGTTACAAGGCGCACTGTTGCCAAATATCGAGAAGACATGAAGATACCCAGCACGCATCAAAGGAGGACAAAGGGTTGATCCAGAAGCGCATACAGATCTGTGCCGCGCTTTTGGCAGATGTTGAAAAAAAGCCGCCTGTACCCGTGCTGTAACTCCCAGGCACCAGTCAGACGACTCTCAGCTCATATCCAATCCAGGAGGGGAGTCAATGAACGTCGAATACACTGGCCGGCAGTTTGAAATCACTCCTATTACCCGCAAGCAGGTCGAAGGCGGGCTTGAAAAAATCCAAAAAATCCTAGGCAGCAACTTTGAGACGCATGTGATCTTGTCCGCGGAAAAGCGGCGTCATATTGCGGAGATCACCATTGCCGTACGCAATCATCCGCCTATTGTTGGGCTTTCTGAGGCGCCGGAGATGGCCGCCGCCATTGGCGGCGCGCTGGACCGCATTGAGCGCCAGTCAGTGAAATACAAGACCCGCTGGAAGAGCAAGAAACGCCAGGCGCGCAAAAAACTGGAGATGGCTGGCGACACGCAACAGGAAGCTACCATTGCTATTGCCGTGAACGGCGACCTGACAACGGCCGTGCCGGTGAAAGTCCATAACTTTCCCAGCAAGCCAAAGATAACTGAGACGCACATCGTCAAAAGCTCTGATTCCGTTTCTTATAAGCCGCTTAGCCTGGAAGAGGCCGTAAAGGAAGCGGAATTTCGCGATCGTGAGGTATTTGTCTTCCGCGATCTGCA
>DASZMF010000353.1:0-2839 GCA_035552035.1 Candidatus Angelobacter sp. | reverse complement strand
AAGATAAGGAGATATTGACTGAATGAACATTCATTCAGTATTCTAAAAGTGCCTGCTTTTTTGTCCCTACATTGCTCTTATTGCGATTAGCGGACAACTCACGCGTGCCGCTCATGGCAATCGCTGTTGCTTGGCATAAATTTGCCTGAGGCATAGCGGTGGGATGAGGCCAAAAGTCGCCGGATGAAAACTGTTATGATTCAAAAGGTTTTGAGACTCGTCTACTCACCCGCACCACCCAACTCCAGGAGATGTTCAGATGAGTAATGTCGCTGCTCCTACTGCTCCGCAATCGCAAACCTCCAATGGCGCTGCCACGCAGGCGCAAAGCCACGGCGCAAAAACCGGCCATCAGCGGATCAATAAAGTTGCCGTGCTCGGCGCAGGCACCATGGGCGCGCGCATTGCCGCTCACTTTGCCAATGCCGGCGTGCCTTGCGTGCTGCTGGATATCACCACGCCTGATGCAGCACAGAGCCAGGACAAAACCGCGCGCCGCAAACTGGTCAGCGGCGGACTGGAAGGCGCGGTCAAGTCAAAGCCTGCGGCATTCTTTGAAAAAGGTCTGGAGCGCTTGGTCACCATCGGCACATTTGATGACGATCTGAATCTGCTCGCCGATTGTGACTGGATCATTGAGGCCGTGGCAGAAAATCTGGAGATCAAGCGCGGCCTGCTTAAGAAAGTAGAAGCTGTCCGCAAGCCCGGCAGCCTGATCACCACCAACACCAGCGGACTCCCCGTGGCCAGCATTGCGCAGGGCTTTAGTGAAGATTTCCGCCGCCACTGGTTTGGCACGCACTTCTTCAATCCGCCGCGCTATATGCGTCTGCTGGAAATTATCCCCACGCCGGACGCCGACCCCGCGGCCATTGAAACGGTCTCGCATTTTTGCGATGTGCGCATGGGCAAGGGAATTGTTGTTGCCAAAGATACGCCCAACTTTATCGCCAACCGCATTGGAACTTTTGCCGGATTAAACGTCTTCAACATCATGCAGAAGATGGACCTCACCATTGAAGAAGTGGATGCGCTCACTTCGAGCGGTGGCTGGAGCAAAGCGCCCACGTTCCGCACCATCGATCTTGTTGGACTCGATGTGCTGGGCAGCGTGGTCACCAACTTCAGCAAAAATGTGCAGGACGAACGCTCTGAGCTGAAGCTGCCAGATTTCTTCAAGCAGATGCTGGAAAAGAAACTGCTGGGCGACAAGGTGAAATCCGGCTTCTATAAAAAGACCAAAGGCCCGCAGGGCGAAGAGCGACAAACCATCGACTGGAAGACCCTGGAATACCATCCCACGCAGAAAGCAAAATTTCCTGCCCTGGAGATGGCCAAAAATATTGAAGATATGGGCGAGCGCTTGCGCACCATCCTCTCTGGCGATCCTCGCGACAAAGCCTCGCAATTTATCTGGACCACTCTCTCTGATCTCTGGAATTATTCCGCCAACCGCATTCCTGAAATTGCCGATACCGTGGTTGAAATCGACGCAGCCATGCGCATGGGCTTTAACTGGGAAGTAGGCCCGTTTGAAGTCTGGGACCTGGCCGGCGTTGAGCCGACGGTTGCGCGCCTGAAGAAAGAGGGCAAGCCCGTCGCCGCGAACGCGGAAAAGCTTCTGGCTGCGGGCGCAAAGAGCTGGTACAAAGACGATCCTTCATCGCCTTCAGGCCGCGCGTATTTTGATCTGCGCACCAGCACATACAAACCGGTGCAAGTGGCAGAAGGTGTGTGGTCGGTCTCCACCGCAAAGAAGTCCAATGGAGTAGTCAAGAAAAATGCCGGCGCTTCGCTTATCGACCTGGGCGATGGCGTGGGCTGCATTGAGTTCCACTCCAAAATGAATGCCCTGGGCGGCGACATTGTGCAGATGGTCTCACAGTCACTCATGACCGGCGGCATTGGCGACCAGTTTGAATCGTTCGTCATCACCGGCGACTCCGCCAATTTTTCCGTCGGCGCAAATCTGATGATGCTGATGCTGGCCATACAGGAAGAAGAATGGGACGAAGTTGACATGGCCATCAAGCAATTCCAGGGCATGACGCAGGCCATTAAATTCTGCTCGCGCCCCGTGGTCACGGCTTCTTTCGGTATGACGCTGGGTGGTGGCTGCGAAATCAATCTTCACTCAGCCGCGCGCCAGCCGCACTCAGAACTTTATATGGGATTGGTGGAAGTTGGCGTGGGCCTGCTGCCTGGTGGCGGCGGCTGCAAAGAGATGCTGCTGCGCGCCTTGGACAATGCCAAAGCCGTGAGGCCGGATGGTCGCGGCGAATCAGTGGAAGTGATGGAAGGCATGAAGCGGATTTTTGAAACCATCGCTACGGCCAAAGTTTCCACGTCAGCCTATGAAGCGCGCGGTCTGGACTTCCTCTCCAAGGGCGACCTGATTTCCATGAATCGCGAACGCATCCTCACGGACGCAAAAGATCGCGCCATTGAGCTGGCTCGCGCCGGTTACAAAGCGCCGGTCCCGCGCGCGGACATCCCAGCACCGGGAGAAAACGTGCTTGCGACTTTGCGGCTGGGAATCCATCTAATGAAGCAGGCGGAATACATAAGTGACCATGATGTAAAGGTAGCGACCAAGGTGGCTGAGGTGATCTGCGGCGGCAACGTTACGCCGGGGACGCCGGTAAGTGAGCAATACATTCTTGACCTGGAGCGCGAAGGATTTAAATCGCTCTGTGGCGAGAAGAAAACACAGGAACGCATTCAGTTCACTCTGAAAACCGGCAAGCCATTAAGAAACTAACGGGCCGCCATTGGCGCTGGTTTTGCGCGGCAATGGGCGAGCTGAGGAACTAGTGAGCAAACGCGCACTGATCATATT
>DASZMF010000352.1:0-2017 GCA_035552035.1 Candidatus Angelobacter sp. | reverse complement strand
CAACCGCCCTGCTGCCAAACTCAGAGGCCACTGAGCGAAACAAAACATCTACTGACGGTCTGTGCCCGTTGATGCGATCTTCATCAGAAAGCACCACGGTATTTCCCAGCGGCATGCGCCGGACTTTCATGTGCCGATCTCCAGGACAGATCAGTGCGCGTCCGGCAATCAGCAGGTCGCCCGACTGCGCTTCCTTTACGTCGATGGCACAAGATTCATCGAGCCGACGGGCAAACATTTCTGTAAATCCTTCCGGCATGTGCTGCACCACAACAATACTTCCGGGGAAATCGCCCGGCAGTTGCGAGAGCACATATTGCAGCGCGTTCGGACCACCCGTGGAAATTCCAATCGCCACAATCTTGCTGGGCTCACGCCGCGCACGCGGTGCTTTGTGCGGCTTGGGCCGGTCAAACATCATGGGCGCAGTGGTGTTGCGCATCTTGCTCTTGGCTGCCACTTTGATCTTCTTGATCAGGTCCAGCGCAATCTCATCCATGCGCGCGGATGCAGCGTCCCGCGGCTTGGGAACAAAATCAAAGGCTCCCAGCGCCAGCGCTTTAAAGGTCGCGCTTGCGCCGTCTGTGGTCAGCGCGCTGACCACAATTACCGGCACACGAAACTTGCGCGTGATCTGGCGTAATGTTTCCAGGCCATCCATGCGCGGCATTTCCAGGTCGAGCGTTACCACGTCAGGACGAAGGTCTTCAATCTTTTTAAGACCGAATTCTCCATCCATCGCCGTTCCCACAACTTCAATTTCGCTGTCTTGGGCAAGGATTTGTGGAATCAACTTCCGCATTAACGCGGAATCATCCACCACCAGGACTCGCAATTTCTCACTCATGCTGTCGCCCCTACCATTTGCAACTTTCCTAACTTTGCTACCACACTTGAAAGATTCAGGATCAACACGACCGTGCCATCACCCAGAATGGACGCGCCACTCACAAGGTCCGTGGCTACCAGGTGATCGTCCATCGCCTTGATCACTAATTCTTCTTCGCCTACCAGATGGTCCACCACCAGGCCGAACTTGCGCTCGCCGGTAGTGACCACAACCACAAACATTTTGTCTGTACTCGCCGGCTCTTTAGCCAGTTGATTGAGATGCAGCAGCATCAAAACTTCATTGCGCAGCTGCATTACATCGTGATTGTCCACCCGATGCAGAGCTCCCTGCGTGGTGCGCGTAATCTCAACCACAGATGCCAGCGGTATCGCGTATAAACGCTCGCCCACGCGGAAAAGCAAAGCTTTAATGATGGCCAGCGTAAGCGGCACTTTTAAGAAGAAGGTGGTTCCTTTTCCCGGGGTTGTCTTGATGCTGACTGTGCCTTTCAGTTTTTCCAGCACAGTCTTCACCACGTCCATGCCCACGCCTCTGCCGGAAATGGAGGTGACCTCGCTTGCCGTGCTCAATCCAGGATGGAAAATGAGAGCGTTGATGTCAGCTTCATTCATCACGGCCGCATCGCCCCGCTTGATGAGTCCACGTTCCACGGCTTTGGCGAGCAGCTTCTCGCGATTCAAGCCGTGTCCATCGTCTGTTACTTCAATCACAATCTGGTTGCCCTGGTGATATGCGTCCAGCGTTACGGTGCCTTGCGCTGGCTTGCCATCATTGATGCGCTCCGTTGGAGATTCAATGCCATGGTCCACTGCGTTGCGAACCAGGTGCGCCAGCGGCTCTGCCAGCATGTCCAGAATGCTTTTATCCAGATCCGTATCCTGACCGGTGACTACAAGATTTACTTCCTTGCCGCAGGATTTGGCGACATCTCGCACCACGCGCGGGAAGCGTCGGAACAGATGCTCCACCGGAACCATGCGGATCTTCATGACTGACTTTTGCAGATCATTCATGATCCGCGCTTGGAATGCCATGGCGTCAGAGAAGCGCATCTTCAGCGGATCCTTAGGATACCGCTTGTCAAATTCGTTGATCGCCTGGTGCAGCATGCTCTTGGCGATAATCAGTTCGCCCACCAGGTTCAGCACGGAATCAATTTTCTCT
>DASZMF010000351.1:0-2124 GCA_035552035.1 Candidatus Angelobacter sp. | reverse complement strand
CAGGCGTTGATGAGAATGACCGGTGTGGCAGCGTGATGCAGTTCAAGAAGGCGCGTGGCTTGCTGGGCTTGAGTAGACATGGCCCGGCAATCATAAAACAAACGGAGAAACCGAAAACCATTTACCACAGAGGACACGAAGGATCACAAAGGAAAAGCAACCGCCAAAACCTTTATCACTGATTCGCACTTGATGATTTTCACTGAAAACACTGAGCGAAAAAACCAAAAGCAAGGACTTACCGCGGATTTGCGCGGATCATCGCGGATCAGGAAAGATCAAAACAATTTACCGCTGATTAATACGGACAACACTGATTAATACAACCAACACTAACAGCACATCCAAAAAGACAAACTTTCCCCTGCCTGGTTTTCCTTTGTGCTCCTCTGTGTCCTCTGTGGTAAAAGTTTTTATTCTACCCTGCCCGGTCGCGTCCTTTGGCCTGACAACACTGAGCGGAAAAACCAAAAGCAAGGACTTACCGCGGATTTACACGGATCAACGCGGATCAGGAAAGATCAAAACAATTTACTGCTGATTAATACGGACAACACTGATTAATACAACCAACACTAACGGGACATCCAAAAAGACGAACTCCCCTGCCTGGTTTTCCTTTGTGCTCCTTCGTGTCCTCTGTGGTAAAAGTTTTTGTTCTACCCTGCCCGGTCGCGTCCTTTGGCCAGCATATGGTTCACGGCGCGCAGGATTTCTTCTGCGCTGGCGGTGGTGGGCATCAGGGCGTCGGCCAGTTCGGTGTTGTTGATGCTGGCAAAATAGACCATGATTATTTTGGCGGCAGGGCAGGCCTGCATGAGGTCGGCCGCCAGTTGGTTGCGCTCAGCTTCTGGAATTCTGAAGCCAAAAACGGCAACGTCAATGGAGCTTTCCTGAACGGCCCCTTCTTGAATGGCGGTGGAGGCGGCGTCAAAAGACAAAGCCATGATTACTTCATGCCCCGCGGACCGCAACAGACGCTCTGGTTCCTGCAATAGCTCAGGTACGTAGCCCACCAGCAGCACCTTTGCCATAAATCCCCCTACGGTTGCTTGCGGCGCGGCACTGATGGCCAGAGAATCAGCGCGCCTGTAAACCATTCATCAAAGCAACGTTTTTAAGGAAGCTTTCATTTGCGGGGCTTCCCCAGGTTGATCATCGTGCCGGATAGACTCCCGCTCATTCAGGGGGAAAGAAGATTGCAAAGCCGCTCTCCTGGTGTATCCAACACCGATTTTGACAGACACAATTCGGCGTAAGGACAGCTGATGCGCGGCGTACTGCGCTGGTCACGGCTTCTACTGATTTTGTCTCTGCCTGAAAGGGGGTAATCAAGGCAAGCGACTATAATTGATAACCAGGAGGCCAGGGCCCAGTTGACCCGTAAAGACCGAATCACAGATATAGTACTACAGGACGGGATACTGGATTCCCCCCGGGTGTGCATTTCACACCTCAACTTTTCCGTTTTAAATCCCTTGGAGCAAAGATGAAAACCGTATCGCTTGAACAGGAGCTGAACCCCTGGGAGGCCCAGGCAGCTCGCTTCGATTTTGCCGCGCAAAAACTTAACCTGGATGATGGACTATGGAAAATTCTCCGCTATCCGCAGCGTGAAATTATTGTGCATATCCCCGTGGCCATGGACAACGGCAGCCTGGAAGTCTTTACCGGCTTTCGCGTACAACATTCCATTGCCCGCGGGCCGGCTAAAGGCGGTGTCCGCTACTCGCCGGACGTAACGCTGGATGAAGTGCGCGCACTTGCCAGCTGGATGACCTGGAAATGCGCTGTCGTAAACATCCCCTTCGGCGGAGCTAAAGGCGGCATCATTGTCGATCCGAAAAAGCTGAGCCTCTCCGAGCTGGAAAAAATGACTCGCCGTTATACCGCCGAGCTCATTGAATTTCTGGGACCGGAAAAAGATGTTCCAGCTCCAGATATGGGGACGAACGAACAGACGATGGCATGGATGATGGACACCTTTTCAATGCATATGCGCCAGACTGTAACTGCCGTAGTTACAGGAAAGCCAATCAACATTGGTGGTTCAAGAGGCAGGCGTGAAGCCACCGGGCGCGGCGTGATGATTGTTTGCGATGAAGCTCTTAAGAAATTCGGCAT
>DASZMF010000350.1:0-2468 GCA_035552035.1 Candidatus Angelobacter sp. | reverse complement strand
CGGCCAACACCGCTGGATCAATACGTGCGACGGTTCCTTCAACAATTCCGTTGTGCGTATCAATCTCTGCTTTCTGTCCAACAACAATGTCTTTGGCCTGGGTTTCAGGAATCTTCAACTCGGCCTTCAAATGGTCCGGCTGCACTACTTTGGCCAGAATGGTTCCCTGCGGCACACGCTGACCTACCTGGACCGGAACTTCCTGCAGCACTCCGGGGATGCCAGCCCGAACTTTCAGCGAATCTCTTTGCCGATGTTTCA
Source organism: Candidatus Angelobacter sp. (assembly GCA_035552035.1). Taxonomy (GTDB): domain Bacteria; phylum Acidobacteriota; class Terriglobia; order Terriglobales; family Acidobacteriaceae; genus Angelobacter. The sequence goes on along the minus strand of DASZMF010000350.1, from coordinate 2,207 downwards.
ATCCCGCCATCGCCTTTTTCTGGTCGATTGTGGACTGCTGCACCGCCATCTGCGTATCAATCGCCTTGGTGCTTTCTGCAATCCGCTCGGCTTCAATCTGCTTGCGTGTAGCCAGCTCTTTTTCTTTGCTGAGTGAAGCCTGCAATACCGACTCAGAAACTACTCCGATCTTCTTTAGCTCCCGGTTCTGGTCGGCTTCGCGTTTGGCATTTTCGTATTCGGATTCAACCGTTGCCGCCGCGGAGCGCAAGCTCATCAGGTCACTATCAATCTTTGCCTTGGCATTGTGGTATTCCGCTTCAGCCGATTTCTGGTCCAGATCAGAGCTGAGAGACTCCTGCTCCACAATGGGATTGGAAAGCTCCATGATGATCGTATCGGCCGTAACTGGTGTGCCTGGCAAAACAATAATGCGCTCAACCCGCACTTCTGTCTCGGCGGGAATCAGGCGCACATCGTCAGGGATTGGCACCAATGATCCCAGGCCGCGCACCTGCCGCAGCATCGCGCCACGCTTCACTGTGTCTGGCCAAACGGTACTAAACTCAACAGATGGCAAAGCTGGTTTGAGTCTGGCAACGCCCATTGTGGCTCCCAGAACGACCATTACAACCAGGACGATTACGATGGTCTGCTTCTGGCGTTTTTTCTTCTTTACGGATTCATCGCGAACTATATCCATAGCACTAATAGTCTATGCACAAGAGGTGCCAAAATCATTATTGCCCGTAAACCATTGAAAAACAAGGTTAAATTCCACTTTTCCAGATGCGCTCTGTCCTATGCACTGTCCGTTCCTGCAATTAAGTGTTCGGAAACGCACAGTTGGCAATCTCTCTTGCCGGTGCCGCTTTTCATACAATCCAAGAGTTCGCTTGCCCATCCTTATACTATATAGACCGGAAACGCGACTTTTGGTTATGCAGAAATCCTCTTATCGTCCCAAGATATTCTCCACTGATCGATATCAGATTACGCTGCCCGAGGGTCATAAGTTCCCAGTTTTTAAATATGGCATGCTCCGCCGGTCCATTGAGAGTGAAGGCCTGTTTCACGTAGAGCAGTCGGAACTGGCTTCGGCAGAAACCGTGGCGCTGGCCCATGATCCAAATTACGTAACTGAGTTCACCGCCGGCACCCTGGCTCCGGCTGCGATCCGGCGCATCGGACTTCCCTGGTCACAGGTTCTGGTCCAGCGGGCCTTCGCTTCCGTGGGTGGAACGGTCAACGCATCTCTGCAAGCCATGGAACACGGATGGGGCGCTACCCTGGGCGGCGGGACGCATCACGCGTTTCGCGCGGAAGGCGCAGGCTTCTGTGTCTTCAACGACATTGCAGTAGCCATCCAATTTTTGCGGAAACGCGGACTCATCCGCCGTGCAGCTGTAATCGATCTCGATGTTCATCAGGGTGACGGCACAGCTGAAATTTTTCAAGATGACGCCGATGTGTTCACGCTCTCCATTCATTGCGAAAGCAATTTTCCGCTGCGCAAGAAACGCAGCCGACTGGATCTGGCTTTGCCAGACCGTGTGGAAGATACCGAATATCTTTACCAGCTGGAAGAAGTCTTGCCCGCCATATTCGCCTTCAAACCAGACATTATTTTCTATCAATCCGGCGTCGACCCTCTGGCCTCCGATGTGCTCGGCCGGCTTTCACTCACGCACCAGGGACTCATTGAGCGCGACCGCCGAGTCCTTACAGCAATTCGCGCCTTCGGTGCACCTTTTGTTCTTACTTCCGGCGGCGGGTATTCCAGGCCCATTGAACTAAGCGCGGAAGCGCATGCCAATACGTATCGCACGGCGTGGCAGGTATTTGCCGGCATTTGAGTAGTTCCGCTCACCGGCACATATCGGGACACACCGGGTAAAATCAGGCCTGTTTTTTACCGGCAGTGAAAGCAATCTCTGAGATGATATTCTCTTGCTTATCATGACTTCTTCCGCTAACTATTCCTCGAGCGAATTGCCTCTGCTTGAACTGGCTGAGGTCAGCAAGGCCATCCAGAAAAAAGAAGTGTCACCGGTTGAACTGACGCGCGCATGCCTGGATCGCATTGAGCGGCTGAACCCTGCGCTGAAGGCATTTATTACCGTGACTGGCGTCTCGGCTTTGGAAGAAGCCAGCAAAGCTGAAGCTGAAATTACGCGCGGTGAATGGAAAGGCCCGCTCCACGGAATTCCACTGGCGGTAAAAGATCT
>DASZMF010000349.1:0-3181 GCA_035552035.1 Candidatus Angelobacter sp. | reverse complement strand
GAATCTTGGTGGCATCTCCGCCTTGAGGCATTGCGCAATGATTCTGCTTCCTTCGCCGACTCAGCCCAAGAGCACGCGGCCACAACCCTCGATATGGCGCGTGAGCGGCTTGCAAATGGCGATCCTGCTGAAAATTTTGTTCTCGGATTATTTGAAGATGGCAAGCTCACAGCCACAGCCGGTTTCTATCGCTACACGCATCCCAAAGAGCGCCACAAAGGACACATCTGGGGTGTCTACGTTCGGCCAGAATCGCGCGGCCAAGGCGTAGCCCGCGCGCTGATGGAAGAAATCATTCGTCACGCGCGAACCCTGAACGGTCTGGAGCAAATACTCTTAGTCGCATCAGCCCATCTGCCGGCAAGAAAGCTGTATGAAGCGTTGGGCTTTCAAGCTTATGGCGTGGAGCCGCACTCACTCAAAATCGGCACAGAATATGTTGATGATGTCCTGATGATTCTGCGGCTCTAAAGAATTTTTTAGTACAAATAAAAAAGCCGGTCTGTTTCCAGACCGGCTTTTTTGATGCTGATGCGTTAGAAGCGTATATGGGCCGCCAGTTGTAACTCTCGCGGCGCATAAGCCAGGGTTGCTTGACCAAACGTGGAACCAATGTCCGCTGCGTTCGTGTCAAAGTTGCTGAATTGCGTGTGATTAAAGAGATTAAAAGCATCCACGCGAAGCTCCAGTTTGGCTCGGTCTTTATAAAGCGGTGTAGTTTTTGAAAGGCTTAAATCAAAGTTTGCCCTTCCCGGAGCGCGAATAGAGTTTCGGCCAGCGGTACCGTATGGTGCTGTTGGAGTGTCGCTAAATGCATTCGGGTTAAAAATGTAGGGCCCTTTTGAGCCGCTGATGTTCAATATCTTATGAGGATCAAGATACTGAACGGGCGCTATCCGGTCCGCATTCGCCAGGCCGGCATCACCCAGTCCTGATAGTCCCGGATCAAAATTCTCAGTGAACAGTCCCGCGGTGGGAGTCAGTGGATAACCTGTACGCCAGAAGAAGATCGGGAATAGGCTCCAGCCTTTTACCAGGGCTTGCGGCCCGCGACTGAAGGGCAGATCCCATCCACCGGACATAACTAAAAAGCTTCTGATGTCGAAATCAGAAGAAGAGCGGAAGATATTCGCGCCCAGCGAAGGCACGTTGCTGTTGAATTGACGGAAGCCTGAAGCATCGTCAATGCTGTGCGCGTATGTATAGCCCAGGGTGAAATAGGTGGTGCCCAGCGGACTTTTGATTGCCTGCCCGCGCAAGCTCAATTGCAGCGCGTTGTAGCTTGCATTCGCAGAGTTGGTGAATTCATTCAGAAAGCCGAAGCTGCCGTCGGTATTGGCGTCAGACGGGACATTTCCCGGCGTTTCATTCAGTATCCTCTGCGGGTTCGCGCTTGCTAGCGTAGTAGGATCAAACGGATTTATGTCCCTCAAAGCCGTCAGTTTACGTGAAGAGCTGCCGACATAAGCTGCTTCCATTGTCATGTTTCTGGCAATCTGATGTTCAATGCTCAGGTTGTACTGGTAGGTATAAGGCGTGCGCAAATGTGGATCAACAAAGAAGACTCCGCCACCGCCGAAAGTTCCAAAGGTGTTGAAGAAATTTACATTGTGATCCACTGGCTTGCTTGGAAAAGGATTAGGATTGCCAGTTGAACCGTAAGGATCGCTCAGGAAGTTAAAAGGGCCACTCGCTCCGCCTGTGCTGGGATCAGGAAATCCGAAGTTGCCTGCGGAAGCAAATGGCACCTGTCCATTGAATTGAAAGTTATCTTCAGCCTTCAGTACATCGTAAAAGACGCCGAACCCGCCCCGGACGCTGGTCTTACTGTCTTTGAATGGCTGCCAGGCGAAACCAAAACGAGGCGCAAAATCATTTTTATCAGGGAAATTGGCGCCTGTAGGTGCGCCTTTATCTCCTGGGAATACCAGGCCAACGGGAGCTCCCGGAAAGACTGTGGATTGCTGCCCGGGGATGACATCAAACGTCCGCCCAAAGGTGTCTCGTTTCGGCGTGCTGTATTCATAACGCAAGCCCATCGTCAATACTAGATTGGGTTTGACATGCCATTCATCCTGCGCAAAAACGTAAGTCGATTTCCCCCGAATATTGGAAGGGGCCGCGGGGAATTGGGCGAAATCTTCCGGCAAGCCAACGAGGAGGTTCGCGAACGGATCGCCTGCGCCGTTGGAGTTGCCAAAGTCAAACAAGCCATTGCCAATGAAATCGAATACCTGATTATCCTGGAACGCGATAAAGCTGGCGCCAAATTTCATCGTGTGTCGACCGCGAGTCCAGGAGACGGTATCAGAGAAGTTAAAGGTGTTGTCCGTCAGTTTAGATGGCCCCTGGATGCTGAACCCTACGGTTAGATTAGGAAAATCCAGCTGTGGTGGACCTGTAGCAATGTCAGGCGTGATATTGACACCAAGCGCGCTTGGAATAGGTGCTGTCTCGGCTGGCTTGGATTGCAAAGTGTCATTGCGTTGTGCGGAAACGTGGAACTCGTTCAGAAGAGTAGGAGAAAAAAATCTTGTGTAGGCAAAGTGGAGAAACTGACGATTATTTTCTGTCGTGGCGCTGAATCCTGGAATTCCGCCAGGCCCCGGATTCAGAATGTCGGCGTGAAGTCGCCCAATCGTCGTGGTGAAGTGGTCCTTGGGTGTAAGGTCCCAGTCAAACTTCGCTGTCATTTGATCATTGTTGCTGAGGGCCGGGTTCTGAAAAGAGCCCACTCCTGTGATTGACGTGGGAATCAATCCAGCGGCAAGATACGCTTTTGCAACAGGATCAATCATGTTTGGGTCAATGATCCCCTGTGCTGCCAGTGTGGGATTCGCCTGAAAAAATGGGTTCGCCTGCAGGAAACTGGCAACCGCTGCCTGGTTAGGAGAAGCGGAAAAATTGCCGGCGGCTTCCTGCGGAGTCAACACGGCAACCTGGCCGCTGGGCTGCTGGTCCGTCTGCCGTTGGCCTTCATAGGACCCAAAGAAGAAAAATTTATCTTTGAAGATCGGTCCGCCAACGGTCCCGCCAAATTGATTTCGTTTCAGGGTGTCACGCGGCTGGCTATTCAAATTGCTGAAAAAATCGTTGGCATTGTAGGCGTCATTGCGGTTGTAATCGTAGGCGCTGCCATGGAAAGCATTCGTGCCGGATTTAGTCACCACGGTCACAATAC
>DASZMF010000348.1:0-1992 GCA_035552035.1 Candidatus Angelobacter sp. | reverse complement strand
GCCTGGTGCGCTGGAATGATCTCACGCCTCCGGAATATGCTGATCTCGATGCGCGCGCCGTCCAGGAATTGCAGGAGTTCGGCATTGCGCAGCCTTATGAAAAAGCCTACCTGTCCAAAGATGGGCGGAAAATCCCACTATTGATAGGCTCGGCCGTACTCGCTTCCATAGGTGAACGTCCGGTGGAAGTGGCGGCATTCACCCTGGACCTGAGCGAACTCAAGCGTGCAGAGGGCGCGCTGCGGCAATCGGAAAAACTTGCTGCCGTGGGCCGCCTGGCCAGTTCCATTGCGCATGAGATCAACAATCCCCTGGAAGCGGTCACGAATTTGCTTTATCTCATTGATACGGCGTCAATACCGGAAGAGGTAAGAGGTTTCGTCCGCATGGCGCAGCAGGAGCTCTCCCGGGTCGCCAACATCACCACCCAGACGCTGCGCTTTCATCGCCAGTCCACCAATGCAAAAACAGCGTTCCTGGCCCAGATCATTGAAGGCGTACTTTCCCTTTTCCACGGACGGCTGGTCAATGCCGGCATTGAAGTGGAACGGCAATATCACGATGCCAATCCCGTTCTGTGCTATGAGAGTGACATCCGCCAGGTCTTTACTAACTTGCTGAGCAATGCCATTGACGCCACTGCGTCAGGCGGAAAAATCGTTGTGCGTGAGAAAAACGCCACGGATTGGCAGACCGGCGAGCAAGGAGTGCGTATTACCGTCGCCGATACCGGGCACGGCATGTCAGCAGAAACGCGCCAGCTGATTTTTGATCCGTTCTTTACCACCAAAGGCATTACCGGAACCGGCCTGGGATTATGGGTGAGCGCCGAGATTTTGAAAAAACATCGCGCAAAGATCCGTGTTCATAGCCGCCAGAAACAGCCAGGGCAAGGCACCGTCTTCTCTATTTTCTTTCCTCATGATGGCGTGCTTGAAGCCACAGGAAATCTATAGACTTTTTTCTTAGAATTTTCTCTTCGGAACCTTTCCTTGTTGCCAGCGTATTCATTCCTAGAACAGTGGTACACGTGTGTCCGATTTATCCGACAAAAAAACAAACCGCATCCGTAAGTAGCGGTCTAAGATTGAATGCTCCGGAGGTTTCATCTCATGCATCGCCAACTTTCGCGCTTGCTCGCGCTTTTGCTTCTCGCTCCTGCAATTCTTGTTGGTCAGCAACAGAACGCGCAAGTACCAACCTCACTCACCGGGCACTGGGTTTTCTCAGCGGACTACTATGGGACCACCATCAACTACAAGCTTCAGTTAGAACAACAAGGCGACAATCTCACGGGCGACTTTGGCGGTGACAAGCTGGAAGGCACGCTCACCGGCAACACTCTTCAATTTCACGCCAAAGATCCGCGCGGCGGCTGGGAAGACATAAAAGCCACCGTGCGGGGTAACACCATGTCGGGCACCGCCCTCTTCGCGGAAAATGACGACCCTGCGCACAATCAAGCCACCCACCAATTCACGGCCAAACTGGTTCCACAGCGGCGCGCCGGTCCGCCGCAGCACCATGAGTTCACGCCTACAACTTTTTATCGCCAGTTTTCTCCGTTCAACAAGCCGGTGCTTACCGTCTGGCCTGGTGATTCCATCCACACCACCACCGTTGACGCCGGCGGCACCGATGAAAAGAGTGTCACACGCGTTTTAGGCGGCAATCCTGAAACCGGCCCTTTCTATATTGAAACCGCCGCGCCCGGCGACACCCTGGTCGTCCACTTCACGCGCATTCGCCTCAATCGCGACTATGCCATCAGCGACGACGGAATCGTGGAGCGTGCACTGAGCAGTGACACCGCAGTCAAGATGAAAGACGTTGGCCAGAGTGTTCGCTGGCATCTTGACCAGCAGCGCGGCGTGGCCACGTCAGAGAAACCTGGCGACCATCTCAAACAATATTCCATTCCCCTGCGGCCCATGCTCGGCTGCGTGGCGACTGCACCCAGCCTTTCACAAGCGCCGCCGCCCACCGGAGATT
>DASZMF010000347.1:0-2073 GCA_035552035.1 Candidatus Angelobacter sp. | reverse complement strand
CCTCCAACTTATCCACCAGGAAAGTAACACCGGTGCCATCAGCGCCAGTGCCAGTGATAAAGAGAGCTTCAGCCTTGAGGCGGATGCATCGGGAGGCTTCTTTAATTCCGTCAGCCTCAAGTTAACCGCACAAACTTCGGCGACATTAACCTCCAAACATAGCAATTCGAATGTAAGCACGACTACAAGGACTGCGAATGTATCCATTACTGGACCGGCCTCCACGGACAACTACAACGGTCCAATTGAGTTCAATGTTTTCCAGGACAGCTTGTATGGATCGTTCATGTTCGGGCCGGTGCTTGAACCAACATTCCGCGTAGTAGCAAGTCCTTCACTAAGCGTAGTCCAGGGCAGTTGCATCAGTTCCCTGGTGTCAATCTCTCCACTAGTGTCCAATTTGACTCCTACCGTCAATCTGTCCGCCACTGGATTGCCGGCAAACGCCACAGCTACCTTTAGTCCCACTACTGTTTCTGGGGCTGGCTCCTCGACCATGACCGTGTGCGCCACAACCAGCACGCCGGTTGGCAGCAGCACGCTTTCTGTTACGGGAATACAGGGCCAGGAAATTGAAACTCAACCCTTCACTCTTGCTGTTACACCTCAACCGGACTTCAGCATCTCCGTTTCGCCAGCTTCGGCAATAGAGTTTCTTGGAACAAGCAATACCTTCACCATTACAACCTCAGCGTTGGGCGGGTTCAATGGCGTTGAAACTCTGAGCGTGGCCGGCGTGCCGTCTGGAGCTACGGCCCGTTTTGTAGATCCTTCAATCACAGGCTCTGGCACCACCGGGCTGGTGATTAGCACAACCTCCACAACCGCGGCTGACACATACACAATCACCATCACGGGTACAAGCGGAACTAAAAGCCACAGCGCTGTCTTGAATCTGGGCTTAAAGACTTCTTCGCCGCCTTGTCCTCATGTGCCTTGCACAGTAGCTAATTAAAGACTGAAACGGGCAAAGCACGGATGTTACAAACTCAGGGAGGGCAGAAAATCTGCCCTTCCTGTATTTCTTTCCCGGCTTCAGACAATTCAAATCGCTGACAGCCGCACAGCTGAAGGACGCAGCAGAAGGGCGAAAAAAAGATTGCCAGAATTGCCGGGATTGGTATTTGCCAAAATTTAAAAGCAAAACCGAAAGCAAGACCTTTTAAACCACAAAGGATGCAAAAGGTATACTGAGGAAATTCAAAACCAAAATGAGAGGCGGGGCCGGTGAACACCAACTGTCCGCCGAACGGAACGAAATATGGACCGCATTGAAGCGCACAGAAAATTCTTTGCCGACCTGATGACAGCTTCAGTTGGCTCGCGCAACGAGCAACTGACAGCCGCGCTGGCCAGCACGCCGCGTGAACGCTTTCTTGGGCCGGGTCCATGGAAGATTTTTGCCGGCGGTGGTTACGTGATTACACCCACTGACGATCCGGCATTTCTTTACCAGGACGTTGTGGTGGCATTGCAGGAAAAAGACAGAATCAACAATGGCCAGCCAACGCTGCATACCATGTGTCTCTCAACGCTCGATCCGCAGGCGGGCGAGACGGCCATTCACGTCGGCACAGGCTCGGGATATTACACAGCGCTGCTTGCACAGCTTACCGGCCCATCCGGCAAAGTCCATGCGTACGAAATTGAGCCAGCACTGGCCGAGCGTGCCACAGCAAATCTTGCCGATCTACCGCAAGTCACGGTTCACGCGCGCTCAGGCGCTGAAGGCCCGCTGCCGCCATGCAATGTAATGTACGTGAGTGCCGGAGCCACAGCCCCGCTGGATATCTGGCTCAACGCGCTGCTTCCCGGCGGACGCCTTCTCTTCCCGCTCACACCTGATGGTCCTGGTGGAACGCCGGCCGCAGGAGGCATGCTGCTGATCACCCGCAATGCGCCAGATTTAGCAAACAAAGACAAATACGACGCTCGCTTCCTTATGCCTGTGATGTTTATTCCCTGCGCGGGCGCGCGCGATGAAGAGACTGCGGCAAAACTTGCAGAGGCGTTCAAACGCGGCGACATGAGAAATGTCCGCGCGTTGTATCGCAACAACACACCCACTGCTGA
>DASZMF010000346.1:0-1967 GCA_035552035.1 Candidatus Angelobacter sp. | reverse complement strand
AGCAGCTACGCTGAATACCACGTCTCAGAGATGACAGAATGGGAGTTCCTGAATGAAGTGGTGGAAGACGCCGACTGCGGCATCCTGCTGGACGTAAACAATATTTATGTTTCGTCGCGCAATCATAATTTCGATCCCTTTGATTATTTGAAGAGCGTTCCGGCCGAGCGGGTGGCGCAGATCCACATCGCCGGCCACTCGAATTACGAGAAATACATTCTGGACACGCACGATCATCCGGTGCTCGATCCGGTATGGCAGCTGTATGCCAAGGCCATTGAACTGGCTGGCCCGACGGCAACACTGCTGGAATGGGATGACCACATTCCGTCATTTGAAGAAGTCCACGCTGAGGCGCTGAAAGCCAAACGCTACGTCCCGGCGAATTCCGCGGTGGCTTCATGAACCTGGCGAAACTTCAGCACGAGTTTTTTGATGTAGTGCGGCAGCCGCTTACAGAAGATGAGCGTATGCGCGAGCAGACGCTGGATGGCCGGTCAACCAAAGAGATTGCGGAGCAGATTGTAAAGCCGAATGACCGGCTGACCTCCGTTGAGCGCCTGGAAATTTACAATCGCGTTTACTGGTTCCGGCTTCTCTCATCCATGGCAGATGATTTTCCCGGCCTGCGCGCCGTGGTGGGGCAGGAAAAGTTTGACCAGATACTCTTGGGCTATCTCACGGAGATGCCTTCTGTCTCATTCACACTGCGCGATCTGGGTTCACGGCTGGAGCCATGGTTGCGTGCGCATCCGGAGTTGATCGCCAGCAATGAGCGCATGGCGCTGGATATGGTAAGGCTGGAGTGGGCCGATATTGAAGCTTACGATGCTGCCGAATTTCCCACGCTGACGCAGAATGAATTGGCCACGCTGGGTGAGGACCCAAAATTTCTTTTACAGCCATATGTTCAGCTGCTGGAGCTGGCGTATCCAGTGGACGAACTTTTGCTGCAAGTGCGTGACAGTGAAGAGCCTGAGACTGACATCTCAAGCAATGTGGTGATGATGGATAGCTCAGACGCAAAGAAGCATAAGACGTTTCCGCTGCCGAAGGCGAAAAAAATTTATCTCGCTGTCCATCGCCAGGAATTCAGCGTTTACTTCAAGCGCCTGAAGCCGGAAGCATTCGCCCTGGTGCGGGCGCTGCAACAGGGCCAGACGCTCTCTGAGGCAATTGAATCGTCAGTAAACTGGTCAGGGAAAAAACTTGAGCGCGTAATGGAACAACTGCATGACTGGTTTGCCAACTGGGCACAACTGGGCTGGTTCTGCCGACTGCCGGAGAACGAAGCTAAAAATGAGTAGCTTAATGCAAAAAGCCGAAGTTGCCTATGGATGGTTTGTGAAAGCCGCCAATTCCCTGCAGTCACCTTTTCTGTTGTTGATAAGGCTTTATTGGGGATGGCAATTTCTGCAAAGCGGTATTGGAAAATTCAACCATATTGAAAAAGTGATTGGATTTTTTACTGACCTGGGCATTCCTGCTCCAACGTTGAACGCCTACTTCAATGCTTCACTGGAAACAGTTGGCGGTCTGCTTCTAATTCTCGGGCTGGCATCGCGCTTGATTGCCATTCCGCTGCTGATCAACATGATTGTGGCTTATATCACCGCGGACAAAGAAGCGCTTTCAGCCTTCTTTTCAGAATCAGGAAAGTTCTTTGGCGCAGATCCCTTCCCTTTCCTGCTGGTATCCCTGCTGATCCTGATCTTTGGCCCGGGCAAACTCGCGCTGGACACACTGGTTGCAGCCTGGTGGAAGAAACGATCTCCATCGTCCGCAGCGGCCCGCGCCTGACAAGTGTTAGTCTGTATTCATGGGATTTCATCGTCTCAAGAGCTTCATACTGCCTGCATTCCTGATATTTTTTTTGTTCACAGCTTTGCCCGGACAGGAACAGAGTTCCGATAGAGAAGTCCTGAAAATAGCTGGCTCTACCATTGACGTAACTCTGCCTGACGGGC
>DASZMF010000345.1:0-5596 GCA_035552035.1 Candidatus Angelobacter sp. | reverse complement strand
GAAAAATATGCTCTGCCATGGTGCGCTCCAGTACCACCTGGCTTCCTTGTGGAAGGCCGAAGATCTCTTGTGCCGTTGGCACCCCTGCTGATGCGCTCTGTTCGTTCTCCAACTTGCCTCCTTGGGCTTTAAGGTTCATCAGTTTTGATTCTTTCATTTTTACACCCTGGTTTGTTGCGGGCTAGAGTTTTTCTTTTTCCAATAAAAAAGAGCGCCGTTTCAGCGCTCTCTTTTATTTACTCAAGCATTTTTTCTAAATCAATGCTTGGCGGAAGCCACCAGCAGCTTCCAGTTCACAAAGTCAGTATCGGTCAGCGGGCCCATTGACGTCGCCAGATACTTCAATCGCTCGGTTGCTGGTGTGTCAGTCTTGTAGCGGTCCGCCAGAAAATAGGGCGGCATGGTTTGCAGATAAAGTGACGCCGCCACATTCACGTTCGCGGCATTTGCGCCTGCAGGCAGCGGAATCTCATAGCGCACCACCGATTGCCCTTTGCCCGCGAGATACACGGGATCTTTCAGCGCGTCGCCCACTGGCCATGTGGCTTCAAGATAAGGCTCAGGGATTTTGAGGTCCGCCGGACCGTGCTGCGACCATCCTGCCGGGAGCAGCCGATTGTCTTTGATATCAAAATCGCGCCGGGTAAAGCTAGTGGTGAACTGGTGCTCAGCATTTTGCACCAGTTCTTCATAGATCTGCACCTGGTCAGACGTGCGGATCGGATTCGCCTGGTTGAAATGTGGTTGATACTTGCCGCCAGCAAAAGATTCTGTTGGCAGCACGTTGCCGCTTGCATCAGTAATTTGTCCCAGGTTATTCGTTGTGCCCGACGTAAAGAAAGGCTTGCCGTTTACCGTGGCCTGCATCTCCAAAAATGCGCGACGGAAACCAACGCCGCTGGGGAAACGGTGTCCCGCCTGGTTGGAAACCGTAACGTCAACAATCAGCTTGTTGCCGCTCACTTCAAATTTGCTGATGGCCACAGATGCCGTGATGCTCCGCGCCTGTTCCACCACGTTATCCACGCCATTGGCCAGGTCAGTGCTAAAGCCGGTCATATAATCTTTGAGCCTTACGCCCAGAATCTCATTGTTTCCTTCTTTGTCACTGTGCTGCAGAAACATCTGCAGAAGAAAGCCGTTGCTTCCCAGCAGTTCATGCCGCCGGAATCCTTCTGTCCGGTACCGGACATTCAGCTGCTCCGGCGTGGCCAGATGCTCTGTGGCTGGCATCGTCAGGTCCTGCACAATCGCCATGCGCGTCTGGATGATCGGCACGCTGATTTTGTCTTCTGTATTGGAATAGCTCGTGGGCATGTGGCAATCCTGGCAGGATCGCGGCGTGGCTCCCACTGAGCCGTATTCGTTGCGGTACTGGCTGTTCAACCATTCCGGATAGGTCGCCTGCTCCACCGATTTCTTATTAGGATCAGCGCTGTCCAGCACCGTCAGCAAAATGGTATGGCAGCTTCCGCACATCTGCGGCGACTGTATATAAGGATCGTATTTCGGCTCCACACCCATCGAAGTATCCATGGGATATGTGGTGATCTCGTTGTCTTTGAATGGCCCGTTTAAATGCTCAGGCGACGTGAGGTCAAAATTGCCGTTGATTCTGTTGGCCAGAAAATATTGCAGGCTAGAATCTTTGGGCGCAGCCATGCGATGGCAAACCATGCAGCTGATACCGTCGCGCGCCAGGCCGCCGTATTTAAAACCTTCCGTCGCCGGATCAGTGTCATAGACAAAATCCAGCTTGAAATCTTCCTTAGGATGTTCCGCGAAGAAAGACTTTTTGCCCATGGCTCCGTGGCAGTTCATGCATGTGTTGACCACAGTCTGCTGCTTCGCGGGCTGCGGCTTGAGAAACGCCAGCTCACTATCCAGCTGCGAATAAAAAACCGGGTCGCGCCCCGCCAGCCCCATGGGCGACCATCGCCACTCACCGTACGGTGAAACGTTCATGTCCGGCAAAATCACCATGCTGGGGCCAAGCCCGGAATTAGAGAGGCCGCTATGGCATCCCAGGCATTGTGACGAAGTAACAAACTCCGGAGAGTTATGCGGATCACTGCCAGCTTTGCCCGGCGGAGCCAGCACGTCGTCCAGCGGCTCCGGCGGCATTTTTTGTATCTGCGGCGGAATAGCCAGGCGCGTGATGCGGCTGCTCAATGGGATCGCCGCCAGCGTGGCGTTCTGCGCGTGCATGGGGAAAGCCAGATTTGCGGCGGGATCAGCAGCGCTTTTTCCAAAGCCGCAGGTGCTCCCCGGAGGCTTCGAATGAATGGTCATCCATGAATCATCCACGCGGAATTGCAACGGCCAGTTCGGTGCTCCCTTGATGTTGTTGAGCGTGGAGAAAGTCAGTTGCTTCTCCGCCGACGCATGGCAACGCACGCAGTAAAGCCCGTACCCTGCATTGGGATACTGAAACTGATCAGTGAAATTCATGGGATAGTTTTCACTGTTCCAAACCTCGCCCCAGAACCAGCCGTCGCGCGACGCCTTGGAATTTTTGATCATGAAAGACCAGTCATTGGAGCATCCAAGCTTGTCGTCAGGAATGTCGCGATAGCGCGCGGCCGGCGTAGGCGCAAACTGCTCTTTGATAATTACCGTCCCGTCAGGGATTTCGCCCTGGCGGTCACCCATCAGCCATTCAGAAACTTCCGGCGAATAAAAGATTCGCACCGGCGGATGCACAATCGCGTCCACGCCTTTGAGATAAGGGCCTGTATCACGCACCCACTTGTCTTCACACCAGCCCAGCTTGCGATAGCCCAGCGTGCTCAGGTAATGAAGCACCTGCTTCTCAAATTCAACCGGCTCGCCTGCCGGAACCGTGGCCGGAAGCCGCAACGCCTGCGGAACAGGCTGAGCATTAGGACATGGATTAGGAATGGATTTCTGCGCGTGAGAATCTTGCGCGTTAGCGGAACAGACAAAAAACAACAGCGTGAAAACAGCAGCAACAATAATCTTCTTGCACATGCTGAGCACACCTTTTCGCAACAAACTATAGACGAGAAAGGCCGCGCAGTTTACACGCAGGCCGTAACTCTTTGGGTTCCAAAAATTAGAAGATTCCAAGAAGGGTTTTTAACAGATACATGTAGATTCCGCGTCGAAGGCCTGGAGGTAGCCTATGGTGCTTTATATCAACAAGCCATGAGGCCGACTGCCGTGCGAAATCGCTTTACATTGCTTTGCGCCGTGTTGCTGCTCTAATACTTGGTGGTCACCGTGCTGCCGTTCGGGATCGACAAGAACACAAAGAGAGCACAGTGACCAGAGGGCCACCCAAGACCGATTTTCGCTTATGGCTTTTTGGTATCAGTACCTTTTACAGTATCCGTGCTTCCTTGCGGCGTAGGGCAGTTCGGTTGGCAACCGCCATCCGTATTAGGACGCCTCGGCGGCTTGGTAGTGGTGGTATCGGGTTTTTTCTTCGGCGGCGGCGTTGTAGATCCAGGCGGCTTTGTTCCAGGGCCGACGCCCCCAGTAGCTTGCGCTCCGGTTACCACGGAAGCGGTTGCCAGAATCATTCCCAGCAAAAGCATGTGCAGTTTTGATCTGTGCATCGAACGTTAACCTCAGCACGATCATAACCATGGGTTCCCGTTTTCAAGCACCAAATATCCGATACGGGAATTACTAAAGTAAAGACAGAACGACCTGGAGCCATGACTAAAGCGGAGCTGTATGGAACCAGATTGTCCGGTCCTTTCAAGGTAATGCATTCGCGTCTGACAATGCAGAAAGCACAAGGAAAAGTAATCCAACTTGTGTTTAAGTCGGCTTAACGGAT
Source organism: Candidatus Angelobacter sp. (assembly GCA_035552035.1). Taxonomy (GTDB): domain Bacteria; phylum Acidobacteriota; class Terriglobia; order Terriglobales; family Acidobacteriaceae; genus Angelobacter. Next base: position 1,788 of record DASZMF010000345.1, on the reverse strand, counting down.
CGCAGGGATTGTAAGTGATTGAAGAAATTGGCTCCTCAGGTAGGACTCGAACCTACAACCCTTCGGTTAACAGCCGAATGCTCTGCCATTGAGCTACTGAGGAGTGGGCAAACAGCCGCCAGAAGAAGAGGGGCGGCCGATTGAATTGTCACTCTAAAAATAGCATGCATTTGGCCCGTTTAGCAATTGCGAAATCCGGAACATACACCTTAAGAAAGCCAGAAAAATACGGGAATCGCTGCGCAATGATTCGTAAGCCGTTAAGATAAAGAATTGGCTTCAATCTTCAATAACAGTCTTTAAAATTAATAGGAAAATAGCAGGCTAAAAGCGCCTCAAATCGCGCTCTAAAGCAGCCCTGTAATGGCCTTTTGAAATACGATGAACGGACAATCTAAATCCTCTGGGCAGCCGCTTGTCCCGCCCAAAGCCAGAACCGAAAACGTAACGGATGATTACCACGGTCACCAGATCAGCGATCCATACCGCTGGCTGGAAGATTCTGCGGCAGCAGAAACGCAGCAGTTTGTGGCGGAAGAAAACGCATACACGCGCATCGTGCTGGAAAAAATTCCTGGACGAGACGAACTGCGCAATCGCATTGAGCGCCTGTTGACCATCGGCCGCGTGAGCGCGCCACGCATCGGCGGTGATCGATATTTTTATGAGCGTCGCGATGGCCGGCAGAACCAGGCCGTGGTGTATGTGCGCGACGGTCAAGAGTCTGACGGCCGCGCTCGCACTGGTGTAGCAGGAAACGCACCGGAAAAAGACCGCGCGCTAATTGACGTAAATGCGCTGGCTGCTGACGGCACTGTCGCGCTGGACTGGTGGTATGCCTCTCGCGACGGCAAGTACGTAGCTTTCGGCACCTCGGCCAACGGATCAGAGTTGAGCACGCTGCAAGTCATTGATGCTGGCACCGGCGTGCTGCTGCCGGAAAAGATTGAACGCACCCGCGCCGCCAGTCTGGCTTGGCTGCCTGACAGTTCAGGCTTTTACTACACACGCTACCCACGCGTGGGCGATGTACCGGCTGGCGAAGAGATGTATAACCGCCGCGTCTTCTTTCACCAACTCAGTCTTGATCATCTCAATCCGGGTGGCAATGCAGACGGAGGGGCCGGCGGATCAACCGACCCGCTGATTTTTCCTGCCGACGATCAAAAAATTGAGCCCGACCAATGGCCCGATGTTTCCCTTTCACATGACGGCCGCTGGCTATTAGTAGACGTAAGTAAAGGCTGGACCAGGACGGATCTCTATTTGAAAGATTTGTCCACGCCAATGGGCAAATTCCAGTGCATCACCGAGGGAGAAAGCTTTCTCTATCACGCTAAAATTCTGGATGGCCAGCTCTACATCACCACCAATGAAGCCGCGCCGCGGTTTCGTGTCTTTAAGGCCAGCTGTGCAGCCCCTGAACGGGCGAATTGGAAAGAGATCATTGCCGAGTCCGACGCGGTGATTGAAGGCCAGGCTGCCATCATCGGCAAAAAGCTTTTTGTACATTTCATCAGGAACGCCAGTTCGCAGCTCAGCATTTTTGATCTTGAGGGCAAGCCGGTTGCCAGAGTTGCCATGCCCGCGCTGGGCAGCATCTTTGATCTGGGTGGCAACTGGAATAGCGCGTCGGCGTATTTTGGATTCATCTCGTATGCCATCCCGCCCACGGTTTACGAAGTGAGTCTCAACGGCCAGACAAAAGAGTGGGCCCGCGTGGAAGCCGGCATTGATCCGGAGAAATACCAGACAGAGCAGCTCTGGTTCAACTCCAAAGACGGAACG
>DASZMF010000344.1:0-2718 GCA_035552035.1 Candidatus Angelobacter sp. | reverse complement strand
GCAGAGCAGCAGGCCCTTCGGTGAACCCCGTGGCGAAGCAGTTTTTTCAGAACTCATGAAAGATTTTTTTAAGCTCCTAAAATATGTCAGACAGGCGCGGACGAAGCTGTGCAATATTGCTCACTTACCCACTTTTCTTGGCGTCAGCTTGTATGAATGTTTTCTTATGTCTGGTATCGAACATTCTGCTAATATTCACTCATCCTCGATTCGGACCTTCCATGAAAAGCAAAAGCGCCCGCCGCTTTAGTCCCGAGCTCTTTCTCCAGCAGATTGGAGCGGGCAGGACACTGCTGGAATTCAAGAAGAGGCAGGTTATTTTTTCTCAGGGCGACGCAGCGGATGCGATCTATTTTATTCAGAAGGGCAGAGTGCGGCTTTCCCTGGTTTCGAAAAATGGCAAGGAGGCCATTCTTGCCTTGATGGGCACGGGTGATTTTTTAGGCGAAGAGTGCGTGTCTGCCTCCCAGCCCCGACGGTTCACCACGGCAACTGCTCTCTCTGAGAGCACCTTGCTCAAGATCAAGAAGCGCACCATGTTGAATGTCCTCAAAACCGAGCATAAGTTTTCTGAGATATTTGTCGGTTTTCTTCTGGCCCGCAATGCGCATTTTCAGGAAGACCTGACCGACCAGCTTTTCAATCGCAGTGAAAAACGGCTGGCCCGCGTCCTCCTGCAGCTGGCGCAATTTGGCAAAGAGGGTGGCCCGGAAAGCGTGGTCCCTAAAATCAGCCAGGAAATGCTGGCGGAGATGGTTGGCACCACGCGTGCCCGCGTCAGTTTTTTTATGAATCGCTTCCGCAAGATGGGCTTCATTCAATACAACGGCAGACTGAAAATTCATAACTCGCTGTTGAATGTAATCCTGCACGATTAAGTTTGCGCTTGCGACTTCCCTACGACACCATTCAAAATATGAAAGCGAAAATAAAATGAGGATGCCATTCAATGGCATCCTCATTACCGCAAAAGGTCGAAAACTTACGGCCGTGGTGGATTGTTCTGCGGGGGTGGAGCAGCAATGCTTCCTGGCGCAGTCGTTGTGGGTTGAGCAGGAACCGTATTGCCCTGAGTGGCACCAGAGACGCCGCCGCTGTAGCCCGTGGTAGTCGTCGTTGAAGTGGTTGTGGTGCTGCCAATCGCCTCACCGCTTACTACCAGTTCCACGCGACGATTCTGCTGGCGTCCTGAGGCAGTTGCATTGCTGGCCACAGGATTCGAGGGGCCATAACCGCGCGTGTTCACGGTATCCTGACCAACGCCCTGCGTGACCAGGAAATCACGCACAGCTTTTGCGCGACGTTCAGAAAGGCCCATGTTGTATTCCTCTGTGCCTTTGTTGTCAGTAAAGCCGTCAATTTCCAGCTTGAGATCAGGATAGGCCAGAATGATGCCGGAAACTTTTGCCAGCCGCAGCTTGGCTCCCGGTTTCAAGGTGGCCTGATTGAAATCAAAAAGCACGTCAGACATGCTCACGATCAAGCCGCGGGCGCTGTCACGCGTCTGCAAGACCTGATTGAGCTGGGTGAGCAAACGCTGGCGCTGTGCCTCTGCCTGCTGGATCGCCTGCAGCCTGGCTGCATCGGCTTGCTGTGCCTGCAGACGCGCCTGGTTAGCTTGCTGTGAAAGTGCCTGTTGCTGCTGCAGAGCGGCCTGCCGCTGTGCTTCAGATTGCTGCAACTGTTGCTCGGCTGCGGCTCTGTCTTGTGCGGCTTGCTGTGCTGCCTGCTCGGCTTGTATGCGTGCCTGCTCGGCGGCCTGGCGTTCCTGATCAGCTAACTCGCGCTGCTCTTTCTGGCGCTGTGCATCCAGGCGCGCTTCGTCAGCGCGGGCTGATTCAGACTCAGCCTCTGACTGCGCCCGCGCAATGCGATCACGCGCTCTCTGCCGTTCGGCTTCCGTGGCTTCTTCCTGTTTTTTCTGGAGCGTGAGCAGCCGCGCGTCTTCCGCTGCCTGTGTTGAGGCGCGTCCTACTGCGCCGATAGGCACAATGCTCTGCTTGCGGCGGTAATAATCCTGCCCTTGCGCGAGGTAGGCTTTGGCTTTGCCGAGGGTGTCTGCCGCGTATTGCTCAGCGCCGGCGGCCTGCGCAATGGCGATAGCATTTTCCGCTTCCAGCAGTTCCAGCGGCATGCGCTTGTCTTCCGTGGTCGCGGGCAATTGGTCGGGCTTGATATCGACGGTGTACTGGCCTTTTTGCAACAGGTCAAACTTGGCTGAAATGGGATGGTTCCCGCCAGCCGTATCCTGGCGCACGATGTTTTCCGCCACTACTAAATCGCTGGGACGCGTCACGGCAAAATATGGTTCAGCCGTTACAATCATGCCAAATTCCTGGAGTCCGCTGGTGACCTGTATTTTGGAACTGCCATCATCGTTGGGTCTGACCTCGCCCATATTCACGGCGCGGCCTTCCGGCGTAATGGCCCACAGAACGTACGTCAGATACTCCGGACCAAAGCTGCGGGGCGGCGCCAGATGGCGCAAAGTTGCGTCAATCGCCAGGCGGCCGGTATGGCCTGTGACCTTGGCATTGCCATCTACGGCAGGCATAAGGGACGTGCCTCTGAAATCTACCTGCGTTGTGCCGCCGCGGTCGTGATAGTCCACGGCCTCCGTTGTGCGTTGCACCACGGTTACGCGATAAACAAAAGTCGGGCCTTGCGTCTGGTCGGCTGTATCGGGCTGGGTGGCTGGTTTTTGCGTGGCTGGAACAG
>DASZMF010000343.1:0-1877 GCA_035552035.1 Candidatus Angelobacter sp. | reverse complement strand
ATTTTTGCGCGACTGCAAAAAGATGAACGAGTCCCCCGATCTGCGCCAGCGCATGCAGGATGAAGACCCGAACGCTGTGATTGGTCAACTGGGTGAGTCTGGCAGCGATGAATTATGCGTCAAGGCGTTGGACGTTTTCGTTTCCATCTATGGGGCGGAGGCAGGGAACCTGGCGTTGAAGATTCTGGCACGTGGGGGAATGTATATCGGCGGTGGGATCGCGCCGAAGATTCTGAAAAAGATGCAGGATGGCGCGTTCATGCGCGGATTCACTGATAAGGGCCGCATGCACGACCTCGTATCCACCATGCCGGTGCGCATCATTCTGGAAAGTCGCGCGGCGTTGATGGGCGCTGCCTCCTATGCTGAAATGCGCGCGGCAGAAATTTCCGGACGCTCGATTCGCGCAGCATCGATCCACGTGACCGTTTGAGTTTCGAAGCAATAAAGCATAAAGCAAGAAAAAAGGGAGGCACTTCGGATGACACGCTTGTTCGGATGGACCGCATTTCTGGTGGTACTTCTGGCCGGATCACCTTTGGCGTTCGGCCATGCCATGCTGGTGCACTCGTCTCCTGCCGACCACGCTGTGGTGCACAGCCACCAGGTCAGCATCGCGCTGGACTACGATTCGCGGATTGAAACTCGCAGATCCAGTGTGAAATTGACGGATGCAGCCGGCAAGCCAGTGCCATTGCAGATCGAGCAGGGCGCGAAGCCTTCGCAGTTGAACGCGGTTGCGCATGGGCTGGCAAACGGAAAATATCAGATTCACTGGCAGGTACTGGCGAGCGACGGCCACATCACCCGGGGCGACGTCACCTTTACCGTTGCCGCCCAGTAAGAACGCGTACCGCTCCAGGGTCCGAGGAAATTCCATTGCTGTGGTTTCTGCGTGATTATCCGCTGGCTGCCGTGCTGCTGCGAGCGGCGACTCTGGCCTTCGATTCTCTGCTGATTGGCGGCATCGTGTTCTGCACGCTTGTTTTGCCGCGGTCAATTACCTCCGCACCTGTCTACGCCAAATTTTATCCACGTGCTTTGCGTCTCCTCCGGATGGGGGCGATGGGACTCGCCACGGCGCAGATCCTCTTTGTGGTACTCGACACAGCAATGCTGATGAGCACCAGCGGCCTGGGTGTCGCAGATCTTTATACAGCGAACTATTTTCTGGCTGGTTTGCTGCTTTTCTCTTGCGCGGTGATTTTTCTGTTGACGACTCGGCTGGGTTTGCCGCAGAAGGCAGCCTGGCTTTTCTTTGTCGCGCCACTGATGTTCGCAACTGTTTGGACAAGCCACGGAGCTTCGCGCCTGGAACATCAACTTCCGTTGATGCTGCTGACAGGTCTGCATCAATTGGCGGCGGCCTTGTGGATCGGCGGCATGCCGTATCTCTGGCTGCTGATCTCGTCACGAGCCAGTGACAGCAGGGTTGAGGACAACGAAGCGGTTCGGGCCGTGCAACGATATTCCGCGATGGCTGTTGCGAGTGTCATTGCTCTGGTGGCGGCTGGCGTTGCCATGGCGTGGGTTTATACGCAATCCTGGAGCGCCCTTTACGGAACTGCCTATGGCATGGTGCTCGCGGCAAAGTCGATCATGCTGGTAGTCGTGCTGGTGCTTGGCGCAAGTAATTTCCTGCTGATTCGGGGCCAACGATTCAACTCGTCACCCTGGCTGTTACGTATCGGGCAGTTCTCTGAGGCAGAGATTGGAATTGGATTCACCATCATCCTGGCGGCGGCTTCACTGACAGCGCAACCGCCTGCGGTCGATCTGGTGCAGAATCGGCTGACACTGCCGGAAATTTCAGCCAGGATGACGCCGCAATGGCCCAGCTTTTCAACCCCGTCGATTCGCGCTTTACCGCCTGTACA
>DASZMF010000342.1:0-2836 GCA_035552035.1 Candidatus Angelobacter sp. | reverse complement strand
CCCGAGTGTGGCCGCAGTGTTCCATGTGGTGGAGATTGCCATTGTCTTTTCAGTTAATCACAAAAGATGTGAAGGACACAAAAATAGCGTACTGCCAGACGGTTCGAAACATAATACCCGTGCCTCACTCAGTTTCGTGTGTATAGTTATTTGCATCAGCCATGCAAATCCGAGTTTTTTGAGCTGGTTGTATGTATGACATCGCAATTTCTACATGGAGACTTGTCCTTTGGACACTAACCAAATTTCAGACAAGAAGGATGAGAATGAGATTCGATTACGCTTCGAAATCTTAGAGCGAAAACGGTCAATATTTATTGAGAGACTTGCGAGGTTTTCCAAGCCTGTTAACACAGCCACAATCATTGTTGTTTTCGCATTGTTGTTGCTTGGAGTGGCTGATAAATCCATCTTGACCAGCAAATCATTCAGAGTGATTCTTGGTGCTTTAATCGCTTTACCATTAGTAGGTTCATTGCTTGTTTCTGCCAGGAGTCGAGCAATTGATAAAGATCTGAATAGAACGTGATCTCCATCGCTGAAATCTCTTATCGCGCCACGGTCTGCTGCATGACCTTTTTCAACGCTCGAAAGAACGTTTCATTTTGTTCCTGCGTGCCAATGCTCACGCGGACAGCATTGGGAATGCCCCACGGCGCCAGCGAGCGCACAATCACGCCCTCTGATTGCATGCGGCCCGTAAAAGCGCTGGCGTCTTCATCTAAGGTAAAGTAGATAAAGTTTGCGCTGGTCGGCACAGCGCGGATGCCAACTTCTTTGAATTGCTCCATGAGCCATGCCGCGCCCACGGCGTTGTTTTCCACGGTCTTGCGAATATGCTGTTCATCGCGGATCGCCGCCAGCCCTGCCGCTTCCGCCACCACCGAAATAGAAAATGAATTTCGTACCCGCGCAAAATAACGCAGCAGTTCCGGATCGCCGCACGCATAGCCCAGCCGTATGCCGGCCAGTCCGTGGGCCTTGGAAAATGTGCGCAACACCAGCACGTTCTGCCGTCCGGCACGCACATATTCAAATGACCGCGAATAGGTGACTCCGCGCTGCTGGGCAAAGTATTCAGCAAAATCGGAGTACGCTTCATCCAGCACCACCAGCACATTTTCCGGCACGCGGCTCAAAAACTTTTCCGTAGCATCCGCGTCAAACATTGTGCCCGTAGGATTATTCGGATTCGCCAGAATCACCACGCGTGTCTGCTCATTGATGGCCAAAGCAATCGCATCCAGATCAAACGCGTCATTCTTCATTGGCATGGCAATAAACTGCGCGCCTATCGTTCGCGTGACCAGCGGATAGCTGATGAACGAGCGCTCGCTGCTGATGCAGTTCGTCCCCGGCACCAGCAAGGTGCGCGCCAGCACGTCCAGGATTCCCAGCGAACCATCGGCAATAAAAATCTGTTCAGCAGAAAGTTGATGGCGCTCCGCCAGCGCCTGCCGCAGCTCGCTGGCGTCATTATCCGGATAAAGATTTACCTCAGCCGCGGCCGCGCGTATCGCCTCCAGCGCCAGCGGTGACGGCCCAAAAGGGTTCTCATTCGAGGCCAGCTTGATCATGGCCATCCCGGACTCACGCTGCGCCTGGCGCAACGGCTTGCCCGCCGCATAGCCGGCAAGCGCGCGTATGTACTCCGGGATTTGATCAACCACTTTATTGTTCATGCAGTGAGGTGGATAACTAATGTTTGTACCACAAGCGGAGAGGCTTAATCCATTAAGAGTGGACCGAATCGGACGAGCTTGGCAGCTTGAGGGTTTTAAACAGCCCTATCGCTCCTACCAAAGCGATGGCAATTGAAAATCCGGTGAATAGATCAAGGCGGCCACGTGTCCATACTAGAGAAAATGCGGTGAATGCGATGCCCAGAGCCATTACAACACTGGATAAAATTAAAAATATCCATCGCCGGGCCTTCATACGCGACTTCACGAGCTATCTCGGGCTGCGTCCGTTGGGCTTTTCTTTGCGCTCTTTGCCGCGGCGGGCGCTCGCCTTTTTTCGTGACACCGGCTTGCGTTCCGGCACGTGCGGTTTGTCACCGGGCCCTGAGCGCCTCAGCGCGGAAACCTCTCCCAGCGTCAGCTCGCGAAACTGGCCGGGCTCCACATTGAGAGTAAGCGGGCCATATTTCACGCGTTTGATCTTTTCCACGTGATGGCCAACTTCTTCAAACATCCGCCGGATCTGCCGGTTCTTGCCTTCAATCAGCGTAACTTCATACCACGGATTGGCGCCATCTTTCATCAGATGGATTTGCGCCGGCGCAGTGTGAATTGGCGCTAAACGGCGCGGGCCCGGCTTGGCCCCGATCTTAATGCCGCGGCGCAGCTTCTCAATATTCTCTTCCGTCGCGCGTCCCGCAATTTTTACCAGATAAGTTTTTTGCACGTGCGACGCAGCCTTGGTGAGCTTGCTCGCCAGTTCACCGTCATTGGTCAGCAGAAGCAGGCCTTCGCTTGACCAGTCAAGCCGCCCCACGGGATATATGCGCGCGCCCACGCTCTTCACCAGGTCCATCACGGTAGGGCGGCCCTCCGGATCGGAGACAGTAGTCACATAACCTTTAGGTTTGTTGAGCAGTAGATAGACGTGGCGCTCCGCGCCTTGCAGCAGCTTGCCATCTACTTTGATGTGGTCGCTGGCGAGATCCGCCTTGGTGCCGAGCTCAGTCACCGTCTGGCCATTCACGCTTACGCGGCCTTGCGTGATCATCTCTTCGGCTTTGCGGCGTGAAGAGACTCCTGCGGCGGCAATAATTTTTTGTAATCGCTCAGGAGGCACGCTTAGCCCCCGGTACTTTCAGAGGCAATCTGGT
>DASZMF010000341.1:0-6076 GCA_035552035.1 Candidatus Angelobacter sp. | reverse complement strand
GTTTCCCGTGCCTGGACCTTTCACGAGGCAGCAGACGTGGAGCAGTTCTATCCTCTGCAGCGCAAAAAAGAAATTGACGTGATCTGGGTCGGCAACTGGGGTGACGAAGAGCGCACCGCCGAGCTGGAAGAATTTCTCATCGGCCCTGCGGCCATATTGCGTGACTGCCGCGTGGTGGCGCATGGTGTGCGCTATCCAGATATAGCGCTCAGCAAGCTAGCGGCCGCCAATATTGGCTATCGCGGCTATCTCCCGAATCTTTTTTCCCCGCAGGCCTATGCCGAGAGCGTGCTCACTGTTCACATTCCTCGGCGGCAATATGCCAACGGACTCGCCGGCATTCCTACCATCCGGGTATTTGAGGTGCTGGCCTGCGGCATTCCGCTGGTGTGCTCGCCATGGCGGGACGAAGAAGGTTTGTTCCGTCCCGGAGAAGATTATCTGGTGGTTGAAGACGGCGATGCCATGGCGTCAGAAATAGTGCATCTCATGCGCGATCCCAAGGCGCGCCACCAGCTCGCTGAAAATGGATTGAAGACCATCCGCGAGCGCCATACGTGCGCACATCGCGCGCAACAGCTGATTTCAATTTGCGAGGAGATCGCGGCATGAGGATTTTTGCTTTTGGCTCCAGCATCACGTCGTCTTACTGGAATGGTGCTGCCACGTATTATCGCGGCATCTATAAGCAGATCCATGCGCTGGGCCATGAGATTACGTTTGCCGAACCGGATGCGTACGGCCGCCAGCAGAAACGCGACAGCGGCGATTTCTCTTACGTAAACAGCGTAGTTTACAAAACAGCTGAGGATATTCCCACGCTGCTCAGGCAAGCCGCCGAATGCGATTTGGTCATCAAGCACAGCGGTGTTGGCGTGTTTGATGAACTGCTGGAAGAAAAAGTTCTGCAGTGCCAGTCTGAGAATACGAAGATTGCCTTCTGGGACGTGGATGCTCCCGCCACACTCGCACGCGTGGAAGACAATCCAGCCGACGCATTTCGCAGGCTCATTCCTCAATATGATTTCATTCTGACCTACGGCGGCGGCGCTCCTGTGGTCGAGCACTATCAGCGTCTTGGTGCTGTAAACTGCCATCCGATTTACAACGCGCTCGATCCGGAAACGCATTTTCCGGTTTCGCCTGACTCGGCCTTTACCTGTGATCTTTTATTTGTCGGGCATAGGTTGCCGGACCGCGAGCGCCGCGTGCAGGAATTTTTTCTGCGTGCTGCGGAGCTTGCTCCTGATCTGCAATTCGCATTGGGCGGGGAAGGCTGGGAAGGCAAGCGGATGCCGGCAAACGTACGGTGGATCGGTCACGTTGGCACCGGCGATCACAACCGAATGAATTGCTCCGCGCGCATGGTATTGAACATTAATCGTGATTCCATGGCCGGAGTCGGCTTCTCGCCGCCAACACGCGTCTTTGAGGCTGCGGGCGCAGCTGCATGCCTGATTACCGACCGATGGGCGGGCATTGAAACGTTCTTTGCGCCGGAGAAAGAAATTTTGGTAGCCAGCAGCGCAGAAGAAATTGTGGCCTACCTGCGGACAATCACTTCAGTCGCCGCAAAGGAAATTGGCGACAACATGCGACAACGGGCTTTGCGCGACCATACATATGCCCTGCGCGCGCAAGAATTTGATGCGATCATGAAGAGTGCCGTGGTAGAGCAGTTAGCGAATTGAGGCCAGACGGAAGATTATGAACGGCTTGCTGCTTATAACCACGCATCAATTGCTAACTTATGAAACTAGTCATCTTCGGACTCTCGATCACTTCGTCCTGGGGCAATGGGCACGCCACCACGTTTCGTGCGCTGTGCCAGGCGCTGCATCGTCGCGGACACAGGATTGTTTTTTTTGAGCACAATCTGGAGTGGTACCAGAACAACCGCGACCTGCCTGATCCGCCGTATTGCGATTTGAGAGTGTTTGAAGACTGGCAGGAAATTCTGCCTTCCGTCCGCGCCGAGCTGCGCGACGCAGACGTTGCCATGGTCGGCTCGTATTTTCCTGATGGCATTGCCGCTCTGGAAGAAATGCTCACTTCCAATGTTCCGGTAAAAACTTTTTATGATATTGACACACCGGTCACTGTTCGAAGCCTTGTTGAGCATGGGCGAGCGGACTATCTGCTGAAACAGCATCTGCCTGAACTGGACATTTATTTCAGCTTTACCGGCGGTCCCATGTTGCAAAGGCTTGAACATGATATGAACGCGCCCTTTGCTGTGCCTCTATATTGCTCTGTGGATCCCGAAAAGCACCGCGAACTCCCAGTGAATCCCCGCTTTGCCTGCGACATGAGTTATATGGGCACGTACGCGGCTGATCGTCAGCCTAAAATCGAAGAGCTTCTGTGTATTCCAGCTCAACAGTTGCCACAGAAAAAATTCATCGTGGCCGGGCCGCAGTACCCTGCGCACATCATGTGGCCTGGGAATGTAGAACGCATCATGCATCTGGATCCGCAATACCATCCGGGGCTTTATAGCTCTTCACGCATCACGCTCAACGTTACGCGACGCGAGATGGTAATCGCCGGTTACTCACCCTCTGTGCGTTTGTTTGAAGCTGCCGCCTGCGGCGCCGCCATTGTGTCTGACGTCTGGCCTGGGCTCGAAACCTTTTTTGAACCTGGCCGGGAAATTCTATTGTCCGCGGGAAGCGATGATGTTGTGCGCTATCTTCGTGATTATGGCGCCGCAGAATTGCAGCGCATTGGGCGTGCAGCCCGTGAACGCGTGCTGACCAGCCACAGTAGTGATGTTCGCGCCAAGGAATTTGAGTTTGCGGTGGATGCCGCGACTAAAACCAGCCGACGGGCCAGTGCTCTTGCGACAAGCTAAAGTAAAAGTACGCCTAAACACAAGATCGAAAGCCTTTGCGTGTTAAAAAAAATGCGCGATTGATCGCAACTGCTATTTCTTACTCGTAAAAACTCAAGCTTCCTCATCACAAGACTCATGCAAAGCAGAGTTCCCGCACCCCCAGAGTTGGATTTCGCATCCTATTAGAAGATCCGCAATTAAAAGCCCTTAACCCTATGAGAATTGCAATTATTGCGCCACCTTTCATTGCCGTTCCTCCGAAAAAATATGGAGGTACAGAGTTGTTCGTCGCTGAATTGGCGCGCGGACTTAAACTGCAGAATATTGATGTAACCGTTTATACAAACGGAGAGTCCACCATTGACGTTCCTGTCAAATGGCTTTACCCCAAGAGCGAATGGCCGCTGCGCGGCGAAGTGGAAGCAGCGCTGAAGGGATTGAATCATTTTTCCTGGGCCATCAAAGACGCAATGCAGGAAGCTGATCTGATCCATGTAAACAGCGCTCCCGGACTGAGCTTCGCCCGGTTCACTGACGTGCCCATGGTTTACACGGTGCATCACGCTTATGATGCGCCGCTGTCAGAGTTTTATGAATCCTATCCTGACGCTTCGTATGTGACCATTAGTGATTTTCAGCGCACCAAGTTGAGCATGCCAGACATGCGGACAATCCACCATGGAATTGATCCGTCACTTTATCCCGTGCCAGACGGGAAACGAGAGTACCTGAGTTTTCTAGGAAGGGTCGCACCATCCAAGGGAACGCATCTGGCGATTGAGATTGCCAAGAAGGCAGGCATTCCGTTGAAAATTGCAGGCGAGATCCAGCCCATCAACAAGGATTATTGGGAAGCCAAGGTAAAGCCGCATGTGGATGGCAAATTTATTGAGTATGTAGGTGAAGTTGGCCTGGACGAAAAGGGCGACTTTCTCGGCAAGTCGTTGGCCATGCTTTTTCCCTTGCAATGGGATGAGCCCTTTGGGCTGGTCATGATTGAAGCCATGGCTTGTGGAACGCCGGTGCTGTCGCTCCCTGGAGGTTCTGTTCCAGAAGTAGTAAAAGAGGGTGTGAGTGGTTACGTGCGCAAGACGACAGATGAACTCGCTGCATGCGCCAAAGATTTGAAGATTCCAACCCAGGGCGTTCGTGCTTATATGGAGAAATTCTTTTCCGTGGACCGCATGACGCAGGATTACATCAAACTCTATAGTGAACTTCTGCAGGATGGTGTGACAGAAGTAGAGCAGATAGTGGCATGAGCGCTAAATTGACGATTGCGCATTCTGATTGGGTGGAGATTGCAGCACCGTATCCGGAGCCGCGGCTGGTTTACCAGAATGCAGAACCACGCAAGGTCAACAACCTCACGTTGATTGACGGCAAGACTTTTCTCTCTACTACGGTGGCGGGCGATATTATGCCGCCCGGCGCGCCGGATGTTGGCTTTTTCCATGATGACACGCGTTTTCTCAGCCGGCTGGAGTTGCGTGTGGATGGCTATAGAACTGTCGTTCTCTCTTCCAGTACCGAGCAGACTTTTGCGTCACAAATAGAACTCACTACCGGCAAGAGCACCATGCGGGAGACTTATGAGATTCCCGAGAACACGGTGCATATCCGCCGCGAGCAGCTTTTGTCTTCTGAAACGCTCTTTGATAATTTTTCTTTTGAGAATTTCAACTTTCATGAACTTGAGCTTTCGATTGAACTCGCTTACGAAGCTGACTTCATGGATGTCTTCCAGGTCCGTGGTGTAGCGCGGCAAAAACTTGGCCGTTATTTCCAACCGATTGTTGGGAAAGATTCCATTGTTTTTCATTACTGCGGGTTGGACCGCGTTTCACGCGAGACCGTGATTCATCTCTCGCCTGAACCGGATTCGGTTGACGGTACCACTGCGCGCTGGAAGCTGCGTCTGCCGCCATTTCGTCGTTTTCAGCTGCAGACTACCATTGTGCCTCACGTGGAAGGGAAGCGCTCGCGCTCAGTGCAGCCAGATTTTGCACAACAATTGCGGTTGCGCCGTGAGGCCTTGGCGGAGTGGGCGTCGCGTTCCACTGGTTTTAACTCCAATAACGGTATTTTTAGCCAGATGATTGAGACCTGCAAAGGTGATTTTCACGCATTGCAAATTCCTGAGGCCAAGGAGCGGGTGATCGCTGCCGGCATTCCGTGGTTCGCCACCATGTTTGGCCGCGATTCAATCATTGCCGCGTATCAGTCACTCATGCTGAATCCGCAGCTGGCGGTTGAAACGTTGCGTGTGCTGGCGATGCATCAGGGCAAAGAGAAAAATGACTGGCGCGATGAAGAGCCGGGCAAGATACTGCATGAGTATCGCGAAGGTGAGATGACGCGGGCCGGCGAGATGCCTTTTGGTCCTTATTACGGATCGGTGGACGCGACACCGCTCTGGCTCATTCTGCTGAGTGAAACTTTCAACTGGACGGCCGACGAGCAACTGGTAAAAGACATGCTCCCGCATGCATACCGAGCGCTCGAATGGATTGATTTGCACGGCGACCTTGATGGCGACGGTTTTGTGGAGTATCAGCGCCGCTCGCATAAAGGTTTGGCGAACCAGGGCTGGAAAGATTCCTGGGACGCCATTATGCACAGTGATGGCGAGGTTGCGAAAACGCCAATCGCGCTATGCGAAGTGCAAGGCTATGTTTATGAAGCAAAGTTTCGTATGGCTTCGCTACTGCGTTCTTTTGGCGACACCAAGACTGCCGATCGGCTGAAAAAAGAAGCAGCGGAGATGGCCAAGCGTTTTGAAAAAGCCTTCTGGATGCCGAAGTTGGGCTTTTATGCCATGGCGTTGGACCGCGATAAACGCCAGACACAGGTGATTTCATCGAATCCCGGGCAATTGCTTTTTACGCGCATGCTGCCGCAGGAGCGGGCACGGACGATTACGCAGCGCTTTATGCGTGACGATATGTTTTCTGGATGGGGCTGGCGGACCATGTCTCGCGATGAGCGCGTTTTCAATCCACTCAGCTACCATCGCGGATCCGTCTGGCCGCATGACAATTCGTTGATTGCGCATGGAATGTCACTCTATGAATTCCGCGAACCGGCCAACCAGCTCTTTAGCGCGCTCTTTCAAGCGGCGCTCAAATTTCGCGACTATCGTTTGCCAGAACTCTTCTGTGGTATTGAGCGGCGAGAGCATGATGATCCGGTGCAGTATCCGGTTTCCTGTTCGCCGCAGGCCTGGGCTTCTGGCACGGT
>DASZMF010000340.1:0-2197 GCA_035552035.1 Candidatus Angelobacter sp. | reverse complement strand
TCTTCTGGCTGCACCTCACAAAAGATTAAGTGAATGGGGAGCTTCCGCCGTTACACAATTATGAGTTGAACTGTGTATTTATTTTTTAAGGAAATGGCTGGCTGCGGAAAGTCAGCGCCTCTATTGAAAATCTTGAATGCCCAGCTGCATCTCAGAAAGAAGGCCCGAAAAATAAGGGCCACACAGTTTGTGCGGCCCTCTCCTTCACGAAGAGTTTCGAAAAATACCTGCTAGAAAGAAAACATTACCTGCAGATCAATGCGGCGATTGGCCGACTGTGTATTGAACACGCCGCCAGACAGGGCCGTTGACTTGCCGAACAGCGCCGAACTAAGGTTGCCGATGGGCGGCGCAGGATTCACATCATTAAAGATGTTGCGCGCGTTCGCGCTAAAAGTCAGGCTGTAACGCTGGCTGGATTTATCAGCTGCGCCAAACGGACCGCCGCCTGGACCACCTCGCGGTCCACCGCCACCCCCCGCACCGGGGCGGCCACCGCCGGGAATTCCGCCCGGGCCTCCGCGTTGTCCGCCTTGCTGCGGATTATTATTCGCAGCTTCTATCTTGGGGCCGATGCCAATCGTCTTGCTCAGGCGCATGTTGAGCGTGAACTGGGCAGGACTCTTGCCGAAGTTCACCGGCACAATCGTCTGTCCGGCAATTGGCGATGTATCAAATGTTCCGAGCGCCGTCGGCACCACGCTCGTTCGACTGAGATCCGTAGCAAAAGCTGGACGGTCATTGAAGATGGAGTCGCCGTTTTCGTCCTGGCCAGTAGTTATGTTGAAGGGCGCGCCTGCGTTGGCTACCATGAATGGGCTCACGCGGAAGCCATGCGGCAGAGCAACGGTGCCGCCAAGAAACAAACGCTGCCGGACATCAAACGCCGCGCGCCCATAATCTGCGGAAATACCTTTGGTGGGATCTGAAGCAAAGCTGGTTGCGCCAAAAGTGTTGCTGTTCGCGTGGCCAAACATATAAAAGCTGAAGATCGTCAGCTTGGCGCTCATGCGCATATTGAAGTTGGCGATCAGCTGGTTCTGGTTGAAAACTCCACCCGACTCAAACTGATATTGCGGTGCAGGAGTTGAACTCAGCACGCTGGAAAACAACTGATGTACTCCATGCGAGTGGAGAAATGTTCCCGTAAGCGTGGCTGACTTGCCCAGCTGCCGTTCCACCGAGCCAGCAAACTGCACGGTATAAGGCGCCTGTACATCTGGATTGATGCTGTAAATAGTTGTAGGCGTCGCGGGCAAGCTGCCCACTGGCGGTGTTGTGGTTGGGAATGACGCAAAGAGAGAAGCCAGCAACTGGCGTGTGGCAACATCAGCGGCGCTGTTAGTATCTCCGGCTGTCACCGTGAATTGCTGCTGGTTCACGCCATTCAACCGCTCTGATTGCATAATCAGGTTCTGCGCGAACCGGTCATAGAAAATACCAAAGCCCGTGCGGATGACCGTCTTAGGCGTTGCATTTTTCTTGGTGCCCAGGCCCCAGGCAAAGCTGACGCGCGGCGCCCAGTCCGCATGATCATGAATGCCGTTCTGCGTTTCAAAACGCAGTCCATAGCTCAGCGTCATGTTGGGGCGGACCTTCCAGTCATCTTCGGCGTAAAGCCCAACATCCACAAAATTATTTTCCAGCAGCGGATTGCCGGCAGAGATCGTCAACTGCGTGGGCTGGCCGTTGCTGAAATTTGTGAGAGGAGTAATGGTTGTGGCACCGGGAGTTGTGGTGGCGCCAAAGGTAAACGCGCCATTAAAACCTTGCGTGGATGTGCTGGAGTTCTGAGTGTCGCGCAGCCGGCCGCCCAGGCGTGCAAAGTGATTGCCCTTGCTGATGGAGGTATAGTTCTGAACTTCATAATGGTTCGTGATAATGGAATTGATGCCGAGCGGGTTGCCGCCCTCAGTAAATTGTCCCAGCACGCTGATGGTGGGCGTGGCAAAAAGCGAATTCTGGCCGGTATTGTTGCGTTCCCATTCAAAACGCGTCTCATTGATTACGTGCGGACCAAAGATCTGCGTATCACTTAGCTGAATCGTGTTTTCATTTTCATTCTGGTTAAAACCCTGGGACGGCAGAGACAGCTGGCTGATGCCGTCATTCTCCTGATGGTCATGCGTGAACTGGTAGCGGACCATCAGCGTGTTCGAGGCAGAAACCTGGAAGTCAAACCGCGAACTGAAATTGG
>DASZMF010000339.1:0-1912 GCA_035552035.1 Candidatus Angelobacter sp. | reverse complement strand
CAATGTTTGCAGGCATCCGATAACGCTGTGGAACGGGCAGCTCTTTTTCAGCTGGCCAATTTCATCGCCCGGATCAAACGCTTTCACGTCGGGCGGCGTAGGAGAAGGCGTCGGTGTAGAAGTTGGAGTGCTCTGCCCTATGGCAGCAACTGCAATGCAGAAAAACAAAACATATACAAACTTTCGCACCGGCTTTACCTCTTATTTGCGCGCTTTTGCGGCCTTGCGGCCTTTGCCTGATTTCGCCGCCGGCTTTTTTCCGGCTTTGCCCGACTTGCTGGTTTCGGCTGCCTTACTGGTCTTGACTGATTGATAGGCCTTGCCTGATTTCCCGGTGCTTTTCTTCTTCTTGGCCTTGCCCACCTTGTGCAGCATGGCCGTAACTTTTTGAATGTATTCAGCAGCCTGCCCTTCGCTGTGCAGCGTTGAGATATTTGTGCCGGTGCGCTGCCCAGGCGGCAGCGTCTGCTCGGCTGTGCTCAGGTGTATAAGCTGCATCTGGATCAGCCCGGAAATCGGCCGGTCAGGGTTGTAAGCCTCTTTTTCCACCACGGGGACATCGATTATTCTCATCGGTCGTTCCTCACTTTAAAGCGACTCACAATTTAAAGGCAATGCAATCGTCATCCGGACGCATCGTGTCACTCAGCAAATCAAGAAATGTTTCAGACCTTTTCTCGCGGTCGGTCCGCGCGTCATAGTCGCCAAGAAAATGGTCGGTCACCGTATTGGGAATACACGCATGCTCAAAGATGCGCTGGTTCGTCGGGTCTTCCGTTCCCGGCACTATCGTCCCTTTGGGTATCCACGGGGAAATGGCAATCGCCGGAACCCGCACGCCGAGGCGGTCAAAGTTAAATGGCTGCCCAGTACCAGTCTGCGCTGGTTTAGCGGAGTACGGCGGCTTTCCCGCCAGTCCATCCACGCCTTTGCAGTTTGGCGGAATCACATGGTCGTACATGCCTCCGTGCTCGTCATACACCACCAGCAGCAAAGTGCTTTCCCACAGATCGGGATTCGTGCGGATCACGTTGTAAACCTGCGCAATAAACCGCTCGCCCGCTTTCATGTTGTGGTCCGGATGCTGGTCAGTGGCCAGAATCTGCCCGCCTCCCGGCCCCGGATGGTCCGAGTAATTCGGCTCAATAAAACAGTATTCCGGCAGCTTGCCCGCCGCCGCGTCTTTAACAAAGTCGCTGTAAACGCCAAACAGCTCCGGCTGGTTCTGCAGCAGGTTTGGAACCTCCAGGCTGGAACTCTGCATGTCATAGTAATAAAGCTTTGAAGAGTGGCCTGCTTTGTTCATCCGGTCATAAATGCTGAGGATCGGATCGGTAATGTAGAAAATGTTCATGTCCACATTGCCGAATGAAGTCCCATAGTGAGCAAACGCCCGATTGCAAAGCGTGGGCCCCGGAATCGACGCAAACCACCCATTGAACAGCGCATACTCCGTTGCCAGGTTCGTAAGGATAGGCAGCTGCTGCGGTGTGAAGTAATACATAATCGCGTGCGACTGGCCGGTGTTTGTGTCCTGAGTCTTATAGCTCGTGATAAACCCCTGCATGTTCGCCAGGCGGCCCGGTGCCATGTTCCCGCCAAATATTTGCAGGTCAACGCCGGCAAAATGATGGTCCGGATCATGCCCGAACTGCCCCTGAAACGCGGCCTTGGGCTGCACCAGTATCTTGGCGCCAGTGTCATCGGGATTCCATTCATCCCCGTTCAGGCCGTTGATTTTTGAATTTGTCTTCTTCAACGCCCCCAGCATGTGGTCAAAGGAGCGGTTCTCCATCATCAGCACCACAACGTGTTTCAGCTTATCCATGCCTTGTGACATGCCGTTTTTCTCGCTTTCAACTGAACGTTCAGCCCGCGGCGCTGTAAAAAATCGCCAGCTACCATCTGTAGT
>DASZMF010000338.1:0-2587 GCA_035552035.1 Candidatus Angelobacter sp. | reverse complement strand
CCCCACTTGTCACCGCCATAAGCCAGGTTGAATCCGGCATTGGACGTGCCGAAACTTCCGTAGGTCGCCGTGAGATCGCCGTGAGGAATTTTCTCGCCCAGCCCGGAGCGAGTAGTCACGTTAATGACCACACTCGCTTTCTCGCCAAACTCCGCCGGCGGCGCGCCGGTGATTACCTCCAGAGACTGAATTGAATCAATAGGAATCTGGTTGGAGAAAATTTTGCTCTGCTGGTCTGTAATCGGCTGGCCGTCCACGGAGAAAGAATTTTCCGCGTGGTCGCCCATGCCATGAAACAGGCCGTTTGAATCAGCGGCAATGCCGGGTGAAGCCAGCGTTACTAAGGAGCTGACAGAAGATGACGAACTCTCGAGCGGAATTTTATTGAACAGATTGCGGTCAACATCGGTATGAAACGTGGGGTTGGTCTCCACCAGGTCGCCGCCATTGGCTTCCACCGTTACCGTTTCATTCGAACCGGCAACTTGTAGTCCAATATTTACGGCCACCGGCACCACCGAGCGCACATCCACATCCTGCACGTGCGGCGCAAAACCTTTTACCGTTACCGTGAGATGGTAAGGATTAAACGGCAGATTGGGCAGGCTGAATCGGCCTGCGGCATCCGTGGTTACCGTGCGGCTGTAACCGCTCACAGGATTGTGGATCTCAACTTTTGCACCCGGGACAACGGCGTTGGTGGAATCTGTAACCACGCCTTGAATAACTCCTGAGCTGCTGGAACTCTGGGCTGAGGCCTGATAGCAAAATAAAAAGACTGCGGCAATAAACATTACCAACGACAAAAACAGAACTGCTCTTGCGGAAATACGCATAGCTCCTCCTTGGGAGTGGTGAGAGAAGAGAGGTGGAGAAAATCGAATTGTGTTTTTAGAGAAAGGAGCTAGACGAGCGGAGGAGGGCGGGAATAATACGGGGATGAATACTGCTCGGTTTTTCCGTCAGTCCCCAGCAGCAGGCGGAGGACGCCTGTCTGTTGGAATGTGACACTCGTATGGCAAGCGCTTGCCACACGCACGGCTGAATGCAACAGCGGGCATACAGGACAATGCCTGGCGTCTTTTTCCAGCCCGTCAAGGTGGAAATGCAACGCCTGCGCCGCCATTGAACCCAGCACAAGCACCAGGCAGGCAATAACCAGCCAGGGCGGGATCCAACGTGCGATGTTGCCTTGTTTTAGTTTCATAGCAGTAAAAAAACTTTTAAACCGTAATGCCGATTACTTCTGAATGTAAAAGATCAAACCTGTAGTACGTCTCCTTCTTTCGCCAGCGTGCGATAGAGCACAGGATTAATAAAGAAACCGAGGAACAGGCGCGATATGAGTCCGGCCACAATCACAATGGCGAAAGGCTTTTGCGTATCTGACCCAATGCCAGTGGAAAGCGCAGCCGGCAGTAGCCCCAGGCACGCCACCAGAGCGGTCATCATGATTGGGCGCAACCGCAAGAGCGCGGCTTCACGCGTGGCTGTGCGTATGTCCATGCCTTCCAGACGCAGCTTGTTGATGTAAGAAATCAGGATCACGCCGGTTTCTACTGACACACCCATTAGTGCCAGCAGTCCCAGCGCCGACGATACGCTGAAGGGCGTATGCGTAAGCTTGAGCGCAATCAGGGCGCCCACGGGCTCAGTCATGATTACATCCAGGGCAATGGCCATGGGAAATTTGAAATTGCCATAGAGCGCAAACAGAATGAAAAAGATCAGCAAAACGGCCAGCGGACCGATAACGATGAGCTGCTGCTTGGCGGCCAGGAATTGGTCGTACTCACCGCCCCAGGCGACGCGGTATCCACCGGGAATGGTGACGGTTTTCTTTACCGCAGCCTGGCCTTCTTCTACCGCGCGCTGCAGGTCACGCTTTTCAATGCTGTACTGCACGCCGATATAGCGCGAATTGTTTTCACGATAGATAAAAGATGCGCCGTTGCCCTGCGTGATCTTGGCCATCTGGCTGATGGGAATCTGTTGCCCGTCTGGTGTGCCCACCAGTAGATTGCCGATCTCACCGGCGCTGCTGCGGAACTGCGGTTGCATGCGCACGACAAGATCAAAAAGCTTTTCTCCTTGGACAACCTGCGTCGCGGCCTGCCCGCCAACCGCGGCCTGAATCACCGCTTCCACGTCAGCTACGTTGATTCCATAACGCGCAATCTTTTCGCGGTCCACGTCAATGTTGAGACTCGGCTGGCCCAATTCATGCACCACCGTGAGGTCAGTAAAGCCGGGCACATTCTCCAGTGTCTGCTTAATGGCGACGGCCTTCTTTTCCAGCACATCAAGATCAGGGCCGTAAATTTTTACCGCCAGTGAACTTTTGAGTCCGGTAAGAGCTTCGTCCACGGCATCTTCGGCCGGCTGAGTGTAGTTGAAAATAATGCCAGGAAAAGCCTCCAGCCTTTTATCAATGGCGGCGATCAGTTTTTCCTTGGTGTCATACTTGCCCTTCCATGAAGAGTCGTCATATGGTTTCAAGCCGACATAAAATTCGGCATTGAAAAAGCCGGTGGGATCGGTGCCGTCATCGGGGCGTCCATGCTCGGAGCCAACCACCGTGACCTGC
>DASZMF010000337.1:0-6604 GCA_035552035.1 Candidatus Angelobacter sp. | reverse complement strand
TGCCGTTAAACAGCATACCCGCAACTACCTCTGTGAAAGCTTTGCAGGAAAAAGCCGCAGCTGCGCAGGGGCAATGCTGGGTAAACGTCGGCTTCTGGGGCGGTGTGGTACCTGCAAACTTTGAGGAACTCCAGCCATTGTTTGACGCAGGCTGCTTCGGATTCAAATGTTTTTTAACGCCTTCCGGCGTGGATGAATTTCAATTTCTAAGTGTGCAGGAACTGCGGCGCGCAATGAGTGCATTATCAAAGATGGGTGCTCGTTTGCTTGTTCATGCCGAACGGCCAGAGTTCATCACTGGCAGTTCTAATCAACGCAGCTATTTAGCATATATGAATTCCAGGCCCAAACAGGCCGAGGATGCTGCCATCGAACAGCTGCTGGAGTTTTCGCGCGAATCCAGATGTGCTGTTCACGTTGTGCATCTTTCTTCCGCAAGTTCTATTGAATGCTTGCGGCTGGCGCGGGAGCGACAAGTTCCCGTGACAGTGGAAACATGCCCGCACTATCTGGCGCTGGTCGCTGAGGAAATTCCCGATGGGGCCACTGAGTTCAAGTGCGCACCGCCCATTCGTGAGGCTGCCAATCGAGATGCGTTATGGAAAGCCCTGGAGTCCGGAATTATAGATATGATCGCATCAGATCATTCTCCTTCCCCACCTGAGTTGAAACAGAGAACAACCGGAAATTTTCAGGATGCCTGGGGAGGAATCGCTTCTCTTCAGCTTTCTCTTCCCGTTGTATGGACAGAAGCTGCAAGGCGTGGCTTCAATGAATATGACATTGTGCGTTGGATGTCAGAAGGTCCGGCGAAGCTTGCTGGCTTATCCAAACAGAAAGGCAAAATCGCCGCTGGGTGCGATGCTGATCTGGTGGTGTGGGATCCGGCCGAAGAGTTTTCTGTCGATCCGTCCTTGTTGCACCATCGGCACAAATTAACTCCTTATGCCGGACGCCAGATGCGTGGAGTCGTGAAGCAAACGTACGTTAGAGGTCTTCCAGTGCTGGGTGCTTCCGCACCTGGTGGCGCCGTTCTTCGCCGGAACTGCAGCACTGGATCCGCGAAAGTTGCGTAGAAAGTTATGAGTACACCCAGTCAGCGTCTGGAATTGACCGAAGCTGAGCGGATAGAAATCCGGCTTGCAGCCCTGAACTACTGTGCCCCTGGTACGGCAGTGAAGCAGTTCCATCGCTGCTGTGGTTCATCCAAATGGAGCGAGTTGATGGCCGGAGAACGACCCTTCTTCACCCTGGATGAACTTCGAAAGTGCGCTGATCAAGTATGGCAATTGTGCGCACAGCAGGATTGGCTGGAGGCATTTGCTGCGCATCCCCGAATCGGAGAAAAATCGGTGGTTCGATGGGCAGCAGAGGAGCAATCTGGAATGACTGGCTCGTCCGCTGCGCTACAGCACGCGGTAGCAAAAGCCAACAGTGATTACGAAGCAAGATTCGGATATAGATTTATTGTTTGCGCCACTGGAAAAACGGCCGCAGAGATGCTCGCAAGCCTTGAGATCCGCCTGGGCAACGACCCCGCGGTTGAGATTCAAAATGCCGCAGAACAACAGCGGCTTATCATTCATATACGGCTCGTCAGGCTGTTCACAGAATGATTTCTATCAGCACTCATGTATTGAACACGGCTGTGGGCGGACCCGCACGGGCAGTCCCGGTGGTATTGATGTTTCGCGAGGATGCTACCAAATCCTGGAAGATTGTTGGCCGTGGTTTAACTGATGTGAAAGGCCGGCTCCAGGATTTTATTTCAGCCGACTTCAAGCCTGTACCGGGCATCTATTGCCTCAATTTTGATTCCAAAATGTTCTCGCCGTTTTTCCCTGAAATCACGGTACAGTTCATTGTCATGGATACAGAACAGCATTATCACGTTCCTTTATTAGTGAGTGAATTTGGATTCACAACGTATCGCGGAGCCTGAAGCATGCCTACCTCAACGCTTTTAACTGAATATTCCTATGGCAAGACGGGCGTGCGGCTCGTGAAGGTAGAGCGCAATAAGTCGCGGCATGAAATGAAAGACATGACTGTGGCGATTCAACTTTCCGGCGAATTCGCGCAAGCCTATGCAGACGGAGACAACCGTCTGGTTCTTCCAACGGACACAATGAAGAACACAGTTTATGTGATGGCCAGGCAGTGTCCGATAGGTGAAATTGAAGGATTCGCGACTCGCCTGACAAGCCATTTCCTGCAGCATAATCCCCACGTCATGCGCGTGCAGGTTAACGTCTCAGAAAAAATCTGGCTGGGCATTGGCAGCAACGGGTCGCCCAAAGACTCATTTCAAATGGCCGGGCCGGAGTGCCGCACTGTGAACGTAGACAGTACGAGATCGGCAACATTAGTACAGGCTGGTGTAGCAAGCATGGTTGTGCTTAAGACCGGAAGATCAGCGTTTGCAAACTTTCTTAAGGACGAATACACCACGTTGAAAGAGACGCATGATCGTCTGCTCAGTTCCAGTATCAATGCGCAATGGATTTACAGCTCATTGGAGCAGAACGCGAAAACCCCATGGCGCGCCGTCAGGCAAACTCTGCTCGACGTTTTCGCGCATCATGACAGTCTCAGCGTCCAACACACGCTCTATGCCATGGGGCAGGGTGTGCTTGATCGATTCTCATGCGTTGAGGAAATCAGCCTCTCTATGTCAAACAGGCATTGTATTCCTATCGATCTGACTCCCTTTCATATGGACAATCCTAATGAAGTCTTTGTTCCTGTGGATGAGCCCAGTGGATTGATTGAAGCGGTTCTCAAAAGAGCCGTCTAAGCGCTTTCAAGAACACACACTGAATTGTGTTTTGCCACTGCAAGACATTCCTCAAACTTGTAATCAGCGATACTCTTTTGATCTGACGATCAGTCAGCAGGGACACGCAGTCGATAGGAGCCTGTAAAAATGAATATTATCTTGTACTTTATGCGGTATTCCCGGAAGATCGTTCTATGGAGCGTGATTGCTGGAATTTTCAGCGGCGCGTGTAATGCTGGCCTGCTTGGCGTAATCAACGGCATCATCAGGCACAATGGTCCCACGTCCGGGTTGGCATGGGGTTTTATCGGCTTATGTGCTCTCCTTCCGCTCGCTCGCTTCGCTTCTGAATTCCTGCTCGCAAAGCTTGGACAGGGAGCGACCTACACTTTACGTATGGATTTGTGCAACCAGATTCTGCGAGCTCCGCTGCGGCATCTGGAAAAAATTGGAATACCCCGCTTGCTGGCGACGCTCGGAGATGATATCCCGGCTGTAACAGGGGCGGTATCCATTATCCCAATCGTCAGCGTAAATGCTGCGCTGGTGATCGGCTGTCTGGTTTACATGGGAATCCTGTCATGGTTGCTTCTGGCGATTGTGCTGGTTTTCATGGCGATTGGGATTGTTACGTATCAGTTGCCGATCCTCAAGGTGCAGGGCATTTTTGGGCTTGCCCGCAAAGATGCCGATGCCTTGCAGAAGCACTTCCATGCGATGACGCACGGCGCCAAAGAATTAAAAATACACGTGAGCCGCAGAGAAGCATTTGTCCGCGAAGGTCTTCAGGCTGCTGCGGCATCACTCCGACGCAATAATATTGCCGGGCTCAATCTATATTCGGCAGCGTCCAGTTGGGGGCAGGCATTGGTGTTTGTTGTAGTTGGCCTGGTGCTTCTCGTATTGCCAACATATCGCCAACTTGGCCCTGGAACACTCACGGGATATACAATCACGCTCCTCTATTTAATGACGCCGCTTCAGGTCATCATGAACCTGCTGCCGCAATTGACCCGGGCGAATGTTGCATTGCATAAAGTTCATGAGCTTGGATTTACGCTGGAGAGCGGCGGAGCAGAAGAGACCGCGCCATCAGTTCCCGCTCTAAAAGATTGGCGGCGACTGGAGTTGGATGGGGTAACGCATCGTTACAATCGCGAGGGCGAAGCCGAAGATTTTGTACTGGGGCCGGTTGATCTTACGCTCAATCCTGGAGAACTGGTTTTTATCGTTGGTGGTAATGGTTCGGGAAAGACGACCTTGGTGAAACTGCTGACTGGCCTCTACACTCCAGAAACCGGATCAATCTATGTTGATGGCGAGGCCATTGAAGGTGTAGCCAGAGAAGCCTATCGTCAATATTTTTCTGTGGTGTTTTCCGATTTTTATTTGTTTGATCAAATGTTCGGCCTCGGCAGTCCTGAACTTGATCAGCAGGGGCGGAAATACCTTGAGGCGCTCAAACTTTCCCACAAAGTGGAACTTACAAACGGAAAGCTTTCCACGACAGATCTTTCTCAAGGGCAACGCAAGCGTCTTGCTTTGCTCACAGCTTACCTGGAAGATCGGCCTATCTATGTATTTGACGAGTGGGCGGCAGACCAGGACCCGCAATTTAAGAATGTCTTCTACATGTCACTATTGCCGGAACTCAAGGCAAAAGGCAAGACAGTAATTGTGATCAGCCATGATGACCGCTATTACCAGATTGCTGATCGCATTATTAAGCTGGATGACGGACAGGTGGTAAGCGACTCCGGACCGCTGGCAGAGCCACAATCCTTGAAAGTAACCAATGCCCGTGTGAGCGGCTAAGCAAATGTTTGCTCTGGATCGCTTAATGTTTCTCCCCGTAGTGTAAGTAACCCACTCTTGTAAATCCAAATGACTGCGGTCCACGCCAGGGAACAATTCGCGATTGCCACACTCAGTGACCTGCTGATTGAGCGTGCACGACTGTATCCCTCCATGAAGGTGTATCGCTGGCTGGCCAATGGCAGCAAAGAGGATGATTCACTCACCTTTGCAAAATTGGATAAAAGAGCGAAAGAAATCGCCTGCCAATTAAAGTCTTGCGCGAAGCCGGGAGATCGAGCGTTGCTTCTGTATGGGCCTGGGCTAGACTTTATCGAGGCGTTATTTGGCTGTTTTTATGCGGGTGTGATTGCTGTACCGGCCTACGTTCCCGGTTCGCGTAGAGAGTACCCCAGAATAGAAACGCTCATGCACAACGCGAGTTGTACTGTTGCTCTTTCCACGGGGAATCATCTTGAGGCAGTTTCAGAATTCATCACAAGCTGCAAAACTAAAGTTAAATGCCTTGCGACTGATCTGATTGCGCACCAGCCACCAGAGGAGATGGAGCGCGCGGTTCCTGCTGGCGACGTTGCCTACCTGCAATATACGTCTGGTTCCACTTCTGACCCGAAAGGCGTCATTGTTACGCATAGCAGTGTGCTCGCAAACCTGCAGTCGATTGCGGCCCACGGTGGTTTTGATGCAAACACGGTCTCAGTCAATTGGCTTCCACACTTCCATGACATGGGCTTGATTTACGGAATACTGCAGCCAATCTACAGCTGCTTTCCGGCGATCCTGCTGTCGCCCGCCTCATTTATTCACAAACCTTTCAAATGGCTGAACGCAATCTCTCAATATAGAGGAACGCATGCCGGTGGTCCGAACTTTGCCTATGATCTTTGTGTAGAAAGGATCAGCGCCGCTGAAATCTCGTCTCTCAATCTGGGTTCATGGAAAGTTGCATTTAATGGGTCCGAGCCGATTCGTGCTGAAACGCTGGAACGTTTTGCGGATCGTTTTGCCGGATGCGGTTTTAACGCTAAAGCTTTTTATCCGGTGTATGGATTGGCCGAAGTTTCCCTGAAGGCGACCAGTAGCGAGCCAGGAAATGGCGCGAAGACATTTATTGTTGACGCGGACAAGTTGGCGCACAACCATATAGAAATTATTTCGCATGAAACTGAGTCCGGCAGCAAACTGGTGAACTGCGGTGCTGCAAGTCTTCACCATGAGATCGCGATTGTTGATCCAGACCTGATGACCGCGCGCACAGAAAAAGAGGTTGGTGAAATATGGGTTGCTGGCCCAAGCGTCGCCGCCGGATATTGGAACAATGCGGAAGCGAGCAAGAGCACATTTCAGGCTTATCTGAGCGAAGGCAAGGGCCCTTACCTGCGTACCGGCGATCTCGGCTTTTTGCACGGCGGCGAACTCTTTATTACAGGAAGATTGAAGGATTGCATTATTGTGCGGGGAAGAAATTATTATCCCCAGGACATAGAGCAAACGGTTGAGAATAGCCATCCTTCGCTGCGGCGCAACGGAAGTGCGGCTTTCTCCGTTACAAATGCAGGCCAGGAATCTGTGATTGTTGTGGCCGAGGTGCAGAGAAAAAAACAAGAGAATCCTGGCCAGATATTAAACGCTCTCCGCCAGGCAGTTGCTGAAACCCATGAAATCCGATTGTT
Source organism: Candidatus Angelobacter sp. (assembly GCA_035552035.1). Classification (GTDB taxonomy): domain Bacteria; phylum Acidobacteriota; class Terriglobia; order Terriglobales; family Acidobacteriaceae; genus Angelobacter. The sequence continues at coordinate 337 of DASZMF010000337.1, read as the reverse complement.
TACGGTTGTGTTGATTCCGCCCGGCGCACTGCCTAAAACGTCCAGTGGAAAAGTCCAGCGAAGCGCTTGCAAGAAGAGGTTTGTGCAAGGCGAGTTTTTTGTGCTGGCTGAATCCACGATCGTAGGTGAGCCTTTAAGCCCTGAGCTTTTTCCAATTGCGCGGCAGACGCTACTGGGCAAGGATGTTACAGAGCGAACTGTTTTTTTAGAAAACCATCTTCTGCAGCTTCTGGGGCGAATGTTGAAGCAGCCGTTGGATGCCATAGCAACAGACAAGACGCTGGTGAGTCTGGGGATTGATTCGCTGATGGCGTTCAACATGCTTGCGAAGATTGAA
>DASZMF010000336.1:0-2010 GCA_035552035.1 Candidatus Angelobacter sp. | reverse complement strand
GGCGGACATGCGCGCGTTGGAGCAATCTCATTCCCGCCGGATAACGGGGAACTGGCCCGCAAGGCCGCCGCGGAAATTGTTGCGGAGTTGCGCGCCGCAGAGGTAGCAGCAGGAAACACAGACTAAGATCTGAGCTAAGCGCCGGTTTTCAGGATTAAGGTGATACTTAATCCTGGTCTAATTCCGCATCACAAAAATATTAAGCTGATTTCTGCCAAGGCTTGAAGCTGAGTTGATGCTTCTGTACCCTCGCATTAGTCCTCACCACGGGTGAGAAACCAAAATCAATCTGGAGTGTAAGAGCAGTGCAGCGTAAATACCCCAAACTGGCTGCTGTTGTCGTCTTTGGTCTTTCCCTGGCTGCGGCGTCTCAGCAAAGTCACGCCCAGCAAACTCCTGTTCAGCCGAGTTCAGCCAAGAGCGGGTCCGGCGCAGTTAAGACGTGGTCCAAGCCTCAGCCTGCGGCCCCGGTTGGAACGGCGAAGCTTACTCCTGGGCAGAAATTTGCCATTGATACCGTGCGCATGGCGGTGGCTTTGCCCGAGTCAGACCAGCAGGACCGTCTGCGCGTTCTCTCTACGGCCGCTGAAGTTGTTTCTCCCATCGATAAAAAGATGGCGAAAGGTTTTTGGACCGAAGGCGCAAAGATTGAAACAGATCTGGTGCGACTGGGGCAAACGCCCGCAGTTTCCATGATGTCAACCGGTGACGTGGATTGCGCTGTCGCTTTAAGTTTCGTAGAGAATCTGCCGGAAGGCTCCGTGCTGTTGGCCGAGCAATCCTTGATTGGCGCAATTACTTCTTGCCCCAAGCAGACGCTGGATACCGTGGCACGCAAGCTTGATGCCGGATTGGATAAAGGCTCAGTGGCTTCACGCGCGCTCATGGCTAGCATGGCGGCGCATGGTGAGAAATCTGCCTGGTCTCAGCAGCACTTTGCCAAAATGTTTGCCTCGCTGCCAGATCCGCAGCAAAATGCCGTGGAAGCTGAAAACTTTGCCGCCATGTACACCCAGATGACGCCTTCGGTGGATAAAGACGTCGCCTCCAAAGCCGGCTTGCAGCTTCTGGAGTGGCTGGGAAAACTGGATGATTCGCCGCTGCGCACGCTCTCCATCAAGATCACCACTGGAGCTATGCAGCAGGCGCTGGGGAATGAAGCCTACGTGAGCGCACTGCAATCCGATCTCATCGCCAATACGACTGTCCAGAATGCAGGCCCGGAACGTGAGATTGAACGTCCGCAGCCGGAAGGCGTCTCAATTCTGGCCGCCATGAGCAACGGCAATGTTGACCAGACCGAGCAATTCAGTGGTCTGCCGCCAACAGAACGAGCACGCGCAGCCGCTGCCCAGGGCTTTGCAAGTGGCACGTCTGGCAAGAAGCAAGAGGCCGGCAAATATTTTGACATGGCATTTAGCGCCGCCGACGAGGTATGGGACGCACGAACGCCGGAAACCAACGCCGCGGCTGTGATCCAGGAGATTAGTGAAGCTGCTGCCCAGGTTAATTCACTCAATGCGCTCACCCGCGCCCAGAAACTACATGACAGCTCTGCCCAGGCCATTGCCATGCTGGCCGTTGCCCGGGTGGTGGCCAGTAATGGAGTAACAAAGTAAAATCTTTGTAATTCACAAAACTTAAGACTTTTGCCATTGTCATGGGTTTATGACGTTGTTAGGCTATTGGAATCTCAAATCAAAAGAACAGGGTCCTCAGTTGCTCCAGATTATTGATGTCCATTGCCCCAAGTGTCAGCGCAAGTTCCGCACCGTGCCCTCGGTCGTGGAACATGCAGGTTGGATGTACTGCTCCGTCTGCGGCACACGCATGAATATCTCAGATCCCCGGCCCATTAGCTCTCTTTCCTCTATACGATCCAAAGAGTTGGGCAAATAAGTTCGATAAATTTTTCGCAATAAACACCAGGCTGCGGCCAGTCCGCGACTACTCCAGGACTGCTCTCCTCTAAAAAATGCCGGAAGCACGCGCAGGTGTGTTCGTCCCAAA
>DASZMF010000335.1:0-4262 GCA_035552035.1 Candidatus Angelobacter sp. | reverse complement strand
AGCTTGATGCCGTGCGGCACCAGAGCCTTGGCCCACGGAACGTATGCATAAATCATCACGATTATGCCTACGATCGCGCCCAGAGCAATGGAGTGCCAGACAACAAAGCGGAAGATAAAGCCTTCATTGCCCACCTGGTTGGTAGCAGCGGTAGCTACGCAAATGGATTGCGCGTCCACCATCTTGCCCATAACGCCGCCAGCGCTGTTTGCAGCGGTCATGAGTACGGGATCCAAGCCAAGTTGCTGGGCCGTGATCTTCTGCAAGCTGCCGAACAATGCGTTGGATGACGTGTCACTACCTGTCAATGCTACGCCCAGCCAACCCAGGAACGTGCCGAAGAACGGGTAGAGCCAGCCGGTATGAGTGAATGCCAGTCCTAAGACAGCATCACTCCCTGAGTATCGTGTAACAAAACCCAGCCCCAACATGGCTGAAATAGCGATTACCGCCCATCTCATTCGGAATAACGTATGCCCAAAAAGTTTAATCAACGTGATTGGATTGACTCCACGGATAATGCCGCCTGCCAGCGCAGCCAGGAAGCAACCAGTGCCAGTTGCAGACAGCCAGATAAATGGAAAGCGTGCGCCTTCAGGCGTAGGCTTCGCTACAACGGGCTGCGCACGAGAAATCTTGTTGTGGATGGGAGTATCCCAACCGCCTCTGGGCTTGCCCTCTGCCGTTGTCCATGATGGCGTCGTCTTATTGAGTATCGTCTTCACCGGCTTATAGCCCCACAGGAAAACAAAGACCGAGAGAATCAGAAACGGCAGCCATGCCTTGAAAGTCTGTCCAAAAGAATAGGAATGGACTTCCGGCCCACCACTCTTTCCCGCAGCATCTTCCTCAAAACGCCATATCTTCTTGGGCTTCCAGAAGAGAAGGAAGACTACAGTGCAAAGCAACGAGAATAGGCCAGCGGTGATGTCCACCAGGTTGCTATCCATGTGGTTTGACCAGAACCACTGCATGGAAGAGAAGGAAACGCCCACCACCATTATGGCTGGGAAAACCTCGAATGTTTCTTTCCATGACACCATGGCGCGCACGAGCCAGAAAGGCACGATCAGTGCGCAGATCGGAAGAATGCGTCCAATCATGGCGTTCATATCGGCTTCTGGCATTGCTGTGACCGTGGCCAGCATGTGAACCGGAGTGCCGATGGCACCCCATGCGACTGGCGCCGTGTTGGCAATCAGGTTCAGCGCCGCAGCATGGAACGGTTTAAATCCCAAACCGATCATGAATGCGCCGGCAATTGCTACCGGAGAACCGAATCCCGCACAACCTTCAATAAATGCGCCAAAGCAGAAAGCCACCAGCAGCAGCTGCAGCCGGCGGTCTGCGGTAATGCCAGCCACGGAGGATTTCATGATTTCGAAATCGCCGGTGCTGACAGAAATATCATAGAGATAAACGGCAGCCACCACAATCCAGACAATGTTCAACAAGCCTGTTGAAACACCGTATAGAAAGCTGCCGCCGGCCAGTGACCATGGCATTGTGAAGGCAAAATGGGCAACCAGGACGGCTGTAGCAGCACCTGAGAGAGCAGCCCAATGAGGCTTAACGCGGAAACCCGCCATCATGGTGAACAACACAACAATTGGCAGAGCTGCCACCAGCGCTGAGATCCACCAGTGTCCAAAAGGGTCGTAAATTTGTATCCAAGTCGGCATCATTTCTCCTGAATTGAAGAACTTATGCTGGACGGTTGACTGCTAGCTAGCACACCAGTCCCCCGGGCCAGTTGCAAATAAATTTTGACGTAAAAGTGCGCGATAACTTTCTGCTTCTGAAGCTTTTCTGTCAAGTCTTTTATGAGACTTGCCCTACTCCGGGAAACACCCCATAAATAGACAAGCAAAAACTCTGCCTTAGGCCAATCAAAAGCGCCTGACCAGAGCACACAAATACCAGAGCAAACGCCAGTTGTCCTCGCTTGATTGCTGGCTGGCGCTTATCCTTTTACCGCACCCACGGTGAATCCGGCAATAAATCGATCAAGAAACAGGTTGTAAACCAACGCAACCGGCAAACTCGCCGTCAGGCAAGCCGCCATCAAAGAGCCCCAGAAATAAACATCGCCACGCACCAGAAAGATTGGAATGCCTACTCCGACCATCTGGTTCGATTCCGGCGAGATAAAGGTCAGAGCATAAACAAATTCCTGCGTGACCAGCGTGAAGGTAAAAATTACGACGGTAAGAATTCCAGAGAGAGAAATCGGAACCACCATTTTGACGAACGCGCCAAACCGGGTCAGCCCATCCACCATGGCAGCATCTTCCAGTTCCTTGGGAATCGACTTGAAGAAGCCCATCAGCAGCCAAATGGAAAATGGCACAGTCACGCTGGGATAGACGAGAACCAAAGACCAGATTGTGTCCTGTAGCCCTAGAACGGCCACTACACGCGACAGTGGAATGAAAAGCAGTGTTGGCGGCACAAGATACGTCAGGAAGATGGCGATGCCCAGCCGTTCTCCCCAGCGGCCTGTAAGCCGCGCCAGTGAGTAAGCTGCCGGCAAAGACAGCAATAACGTGATGATCACCACGATTACGCCTACCAGCGCCGTATTGCCCAGCCAGCGTACAAAATCAGTCTCAAAGAAAAGCAGCCGCAGATTTTCGAGTGTCGGCGGAAGATTGAAGATGAAAGGATTGTTATCCATCGCGTACAAGTCGATATTCCGCTTGAACGTGGCGATCACCATCCAGTAAAACGGAAACGCCAGCAAGGTGGTGAATACCGTGAGAACAAGGGCCTTGACCGTAGGAGGCCATGGATTCAACCCGCCAAAAGTGCGCTTAACGCTGGGCGATAGCAAATACCACAACAGGCCCGCAGCAATGCATATTTCTAATATAAGAATGCCTGAGAGCTGATATTGCGATTGGCGCAACGCATACAAAAATAGTGCCATTACGCAGCCAATCACGCCGGACAGCAACAGAAAAAACAACAAGACGCGTGCGCCGTTATAGACTTTCCAAAGTCCAGCCGCGATAAACAGGAAGGTCAATACCGCTACGATCTTGCCGGTAATTGCCAGCCCTCCTGAATGGTGCATTAGCAGTTGCACCAAAAGCGCCAAGGCCGAAACCAGCAAAAGCACGCTGATCACGGTAAGGCCGAGAGGTCGTTTTACTTCTGCCGTTTGGATTTCCGACATTAGTTGACCTCCGCACGATGCGCCAGGCGCAGCATTCCGTAGGCAATCACGATCAGGACGGGCACAAGAAAGACTGAGATGGCCGCGCCAGCCGCGAGATCACTGCCTTGAATTCCCTGGCTGAACGCCAGATTAGGCAGCGTCTGCGTTGAATCATACGGACCGCCGTTCGTGAGAATGTAAACCACCGTCATGTCAGTAAAAGTAAAGATGGTGCCAAATAAAACGGCCACACTCAGAATCGGGACCATCATGGGCAGATTGATCTGGAACAGTGTGCGCCAGAAACCTGCGCCGTCTATCGAAGCAGCCTCAGGAATTTCTTTGGGAATGGCGGTTCTACCAGCCAGCAGAATGACCGTAGAGAACGGAATTAGCCGCCAGCAATGCACCAGAATCACTGACGCCATGGCCAGCTTCTCTTCACCCAACCACATGGGCGGAGTAAAACGATTCACGAATCCCAGCCAGATCAGCACCCAGGTAATCACGCTGTAAATGGAATCAAGAATCCACTTCCAGCCGATTGTCCCCAGCGAAACCGGAGCTACCCAGGGTAGCAAAATGAGAAAGCGCACCAGTCCGCGTCCGCGGAATGGTTTCTCCAGTGCAATCGAGAGAATGTTAGAGCACACCAGCACAATGATCTGTGCGCAGATCGTGAAGATGATGGAGTTCTTTATTGCCTGCCGGAAGCTGGGGCTTTGCAGGATACTGCGAAAGTTTTCCAGCCCGACGAAGTGCAACGTGTTGCTTCCAATGCGCGCATCACTGAAGGCATAGAAAATAGCCATACAAAAAGGCGCGCCAATCAGCAAAACGATATACAGGATTGCGGGACTGAACATGGCAATCCCCAGCATGGGGCTTTGCGCACTGCCGGCAGATTTGATTTTGGCTGTGCCTACTGCCATGCAATCGCCCTCGCTGGAACCTTCTTTTGGGTGGTGGTATCAAAAAACTTCAGCTGCTGTTGGGGGACGGCAAAGTCATAAGTCACGCCAACCGCATAACTGTGGCCCAGCAGCAGGCGCGCAATTACTTTCTTGCCATCGGCCTTGCCACCCATCAGAAGTCCGGAGAG
>DASZMF010000334.1:0-4427 GCA_035552035.1 Candidatus Angelobacter sp. | reverse complement strand
CCCGCGGAGAGTTTTCCGGAACGCTCGACCGTCTCAACATCGCGGGCAATACTGATACGCCGCAATTTGAGGTAACGGCCAGCGGCCATCGTTTTCATCTCACCACACAGTTTCGCGGCTCGGTTGATTTGAAAACCGGAGACGTTCTTCTGCCTGCGTTTCAGGCCCGATTTGGCAATACCAATCTCATTGCCCAAGCCCGCGTCGCTGGCAGCCCTAAGACTGTAGCGCTCGATGTCTCGCAGGGCACCGGGCAAATACAGGACCTTGTCCTTCTCTTTTCCAACGCGCAGCGATCGCCCGTGACCGGCCCCATCGCGTTTCACACGCAGACCTCATTGCCGCCAGAGCACAGACCATTCAAAGAGCGTGTGCAGCTTACCGGGACATTCAGCAGCGATCCTGTGAAATTCACCTCTGCCAACACGCAGAAAAATGTCGATCAATTGAGCGAGCGCGCTGAAGGCAAGAAAGATAAAGCAAAAGATTACGATCAGGATGACGACACCGACGGCTTTGAGCGCGTGCTCACCAAATTAACCGGACAGGTGCGGCTCGTGAACGGCATAGCAACTTTTTCCCGCGTCTCTTTTTCTGTTCCGGGCGCGCATGCCCGTATGAACGGGACTTACAGCCTGCTGAATACGCGCATCAATCTTCACGGCGATATGCGCATGGAAGCAACCGTCTCACAGGCCACCACCGGTAAAAAATCTTTCTTCCTCAAGGTGTTAGATCCGTTTTTCAAAAAGAAACACGCCGGCGCTCAAGTGCCCATCACCATGACCGGCCTTTACGGGCAAACGCATTTCGGTGTCGGACTCAAGTAACGGCTTCTTTGTTAAGTGTGATGTGCGGCGCTCAGTTCAAGGGCCTTCAGCGCCAATCCTCGAGCCACTGACGTAAACTCATTGCCCGCGCGAATGCGCTCAGGGCCAAAACGGGTCTCAAATAATTTTCTAACAGCTGGGACAAACGACGAGCCACCGGTAAGAAAGACCATGTCCACATCTTTAGGTTTCACGTTTGACGCACTGAGCAAAGAGTCCACGCAGCCGGCAATCTGCTCAAGCTCTTCGGCAATCCATTTTTCAAATGACGCACGCTTCACCGTCGCGTCAAGATCAATGAAGCCATCGGCAAAGTGAAATTTTGAAACATCATTCTTTGATAAATCAGATTTTGTCTTCTGCACTGACTGGTGCAGTTGGTATCCCAGGTCTTCACGGATCAGGTGCATCAGCGCGGCAATTTTGGCTGGCTCAAGCGCCTGTGCATGCGTGCTCTTCAGCATGTCCATGGTGTCTTTGGTGCGCAGCAGTGAGAGATGGTGCCAGCGCTCCAGCTTGGCATAGACCCATCCGGCTACCGGTAAAATCTTTTCCATCGAACGTATATTGCTGCCCGCGCCCAGCGCCGGTGACACCAGATGTTTAATGATCTTCGCATCAAACGCATCGCCGGCGAGTCCGAGCCCGCCGTTGCCCAGCAGGTCAGTTGGCTTTCTGCCGCGTTTGCGAATCGTGGGGCCAACGCGGACCAGGGAAAAATCGCTGGTGCCGCCGCCAAAGTCGCCGATAAGAATCAGCTCGTCATGATCCAGCGTGGATTCGTAATAGTGCGCCGCCGCCACGGGTTCAAGTTCGAACTCAACCGATTCATAGCCAGCAAGCTGAAACGCTGACCGCACGCGGCTCTCTGCAAAGCTGTCATCGGCATCTTTTTCTGCGCCCACAAAATGCACGGGCCGCCCCACAACCGCAGCTTTGATCCTGGTTCCAAATTGCAGTTCAGCTTTTTCGCGTAGATCGCGCAGAATGCGGGCAATCAGCTCTTCCAGCGTCACGCGTCGGCCAAAAATTTCAGTGCCTTGCAGTGTGCGGCTGCTCAAAAAAGATTTCAATGACTGAATCAGCCGGCCCTTGGTCTCTGCTGCCAGATATCGCTCAATGCCTTCCGGGCCTGTCCAGGATTTTGTGACCTTTGCGCCGCGCTCGCGCTCCTGCTCCAGATACAGAAGTGACCGATAGGCATCCGTGAGACTGCCCATCTGCGGAAACTGCGCCAGCTCTACCTCGCCGGAGCTGAAGGCATGGGCAATTGAGCTATTCGTGGTGCCGAAGTCAATGCCAATCGCGCTGGTAGCCATGTGCCTAGTTTAGTGAAGATTGAGCTGCGTGGAAAACTCGGTGTTTATTTGCTGCAACCAGCAAAAACTTTTACCACAGAGGACACGAAGGAGCACAAAGGAAAAGAAACAACACGCCGAAGGCATTGGAAATTTGCTAGACCGAGGACCTATCAGTGGCATCAGCGAAATCAATGGTGAGTTTGATTTTTTGGTCCCGATCAGGAAGGTTTTCCTTTGTGTTCCTTCGTGTCCTCTGTGGTTAAAGCTTTTTGTTCGAGCTAAAGTTCTCTCACGCCGTGACTGCGAACCAGAAAATAAGACGCCACGATAGCCAGCAAAATTCCATTCACAATCAGCACAATGGGAGCGCCGAATTTGCTGGCAAAATATCCGCTTACCAGGCTGCCCAGCGGCATGCCGCCGCGGAAGGCGACCATATATATGCTCATCACGCGGCCACGCAGCTCATTGGGTACCACCAGTTGTACCAGTGAAGTAATAGTGGCAAATACAATAATCAGCGCCGCGCCGGTAAAGAAGAGCAGAAGATCGCTTAGCCACAGAATATTTGAGAGCGCGAACCCGGCAATCAACAATCCGCACATTGCTTGAACGATCAGCGCCGTGCGTCCCATGCGCTGATATTTTCCCAGCCACGCCACCACAATCGCGCCCACGACTGAGCCTGAACCAGAGAACGCCATCAACCGCGTATATTCGCCAACGCCCTGGTGAAACACCTGCTTGGCAAAGAGCGGCAAAAACGTCAGCACGGCAAATGCAAGAAACGTAGTGGCAAAAGCGAGAATTGTAAGCGCCATCATGCTGCCTTCGCGCCGGACGTAATGAAGCCCGCCCTTCAACTCTTCGCTGATCCGCCTGGGCGCAACGGGCGGCGTGTGTTTTACATGCAGCATCAGCAGCGCCACAATCACCACCAGGAATGACAAGCCGTTCAGCGAGAAACAAGAGGTCATGCGCTCGGTGATGTTTCGTCCAAGGGTGGCCAGCGCAAGGCCAGCCAGCAGAGGCCCCACCACGCGCGCCAGGTTGAATTGGATCGAGTTCAGCGCAATCGCGTTGGGAAGATCGTTCTTCTCCACCAGCGTGGGCACCAGCGCCTGAGACGCAGGTCCGCCAAAGGCCTGGGCCGAACCGGTAATAAAGGAGAGCGTAAGAATCGGCCAGACGTGGTTCAAGCCATTAAAAACCAGCACCGCCAGCGTAAAGGCGGTGGACATCTGAATGTATTGCGATACCAGCAGCGTCCGCCGGCGATCAAACCTGTCTGCCAGCACGCCTCCAAGCAGAGAGAAGAGCATGATGGGCAGTTGCTGCAGAAATGCGTCCAGCCCCAGGTAAAACGCCGAGCCGGTGATGGAGAGCACCAGCCAGTTTTCCGCCACGTTCTGCATCCACGTGCCAATGCTGGAGGTGCAGGAGCCAAGCCAGAGAATTTTAAAATCACGATAGCGGAAGGCCGCCAGGGTGCGGCGCACAGCGGTTCCACCGGCCATGCTCACTGCGGCAGCGGCGGAAGCCGGTTTAGCTTGTGCGGGGCTCTCGAAAGGTGTCCTGACTTCACTCAAGATATTGGCTCAAAGATGTTTCACTTCACAAATCACGCAGACTTTGAGCCTATCACAATGTGATGATCTGGGCCGAAAGCGGGCGCTGCCGGCATTCGGCGGCCGGTAACTCAAACCATACCCATGAAATTCGTCGATGGATTATTTAAAAACAGGGAATAACACCTGGATTTCGTTCTTTATTAAGATAGCGATATAAGATAGCGATTTTCCAGCGCATATTCCGGGCCTTGAATGCACATTGCAAACGACAAGGAGACCTTAATTCATGGATCCAAAGCATACGCCAGACCCCAGCAGGCCATTGAATGAGATCCCGTCCGAGGCTGCGCGGGTGCATTATGGCCCACCGGGCGGCACAAAAATGCTGCACGCTGCGGAATCTCCCGCAGACCATCCCGTAGCTATGCTCATTTGCCATGGCATGGGGCAGCAGGTGCGCTATGAGACCATCAGCTCGGTCGCCAAGGCGATTCAGGACGAAGCGGCGAGCCATGGTGGCGTCGTTACACCGCTGGATGTTCACCTATTCAAAATAGACGAGAACATTTATACCCGGGCGGAGATCGCATGGAAAGACAAAGACGAAAAGCCGCATGCGGTGCACATCTATGAGGCATATTGGGCGCCTCTTACCGAAGGTAAAGTCACTTACTGGGACACGGTTAAATTCCTGCTACTGGCCGGCTGGAACGGCATGAAGTACA
>DASZMF010000333.1:0-2648 GCA_035552035.1 Candidatus Angelobacter sp. | reverse complement strand
TGCGGGTGCTTCAGTCAATGTTAACTTTATCGTTCAGATCGTGGCGCAAACAGTCACCAGCACTGTGACCTTCAGTGGAACAGCTACTCCCACTGGCGGAACAGCGTCGGTCCAGACCGGAACAAGCACCATTACCACTTTAACGCCCAGCGCACCTCCGCAAGGCGGCGTGGGACCGACACTCACCGTAACGGTGACTGGCAGTTCCGCAAAGCCCACGTTGAACACTGGGGCAACCACGACTCACACCTTTGTGGCCACCAACACTGGTTCGATCACGGCAGATCAGTTGAGCTTTACGATCTCTGAACCGACTCAGCTTGGCATCACAAGCGTGACCGCAGTGTCCAGCGCACCAGCAACCGATCCGGTTGCCTGCGCCGCACCGACTCCGGGTACCATCAACAACCAGCCAGTGAACAACATTGTTTGCACCATCGCTTCACTGGGCGGCAACCTGAAAAATGGCAACAAACCGACTACAGCTCAGACGATCACCATTACGGTGGGCATCGCGGCTCAGGCGGCGAAGTTGCAGACACCGCAAACTCTGAACGTTTCCTCAATCGTTGTGTTCAACGGCATCGATGCCGTGAGCCCGAGTGCAAACTTTGTTCAGACCGTGAAATAACCTGGATCGCCGGGGTACAGAATTTGTACCCCGGTGGTTCATAACCTGTTGACTGTTATCTGGTAAGTTTGGGTCATTCCAAAAATTTGCAGGCACGCTTCACGGCGTGCCTGTTTTTTGTTTAATGTGAAATAATCTGCAAATAGGTTGATTTAGATATCAAATCAGCTCAATCACTTTCTATATACAAAAAATCTAGTTTCATAGTATTCTCTCTTCAATCTTCCGCTATTCGCCGCCGCTTTGAAAAGCTGGTGGCAACCAAAATGTAGCTACCTTCCGGTAGTACCTAGCAGTCAAAATCAAACGTTGGGCCTGTTTCCGGGTAGAACTATCTTCAATTCTGCGTAGATTGCGTGCATAGTTGTGCGCGATCAGAAGGAACGTACCTTGAACGTTACAGGCAAGAACCAACTTATAAGCCACTCTCAGCGTGGGGCGCTCAGAGTATTTTTGGCTTCAGTGGCAATCATCATCGCTCTAACCGCTGCAACAGCCAGCGGCCAGACAACGATCAGTCCAACAACATCCACTGTACAACTGGCCGGCACGCCGGATCCAAATGGTCCTATCACAGCGCCTGCGGGCGGAATCATTCTTTACGGCACAGCGATCAATCCGATCACCAATCGCCCGGTCCGCCATCTTTGGGTAGCTGACAGCTTTTTGGGTATGTGCCGCATTGATCCTGATCTGGATACACCCGGACCATACGAAATCAACGGCAACATGTGCCCGCTGAACGTGGTTCCCGCACTCATTGGCGGCCAAATGGCTTTTGATTCAACCAACAATCTTATCTATTTTGTTGACGCACAGATCAAAGCCTCTCAGGGCGTGTTCCGCGTGAACTACCTTCCAGATGCCGATAGCGGCAACGGCTCCATGGATGTTCAAAGCCTGTTCTCCATGGGTGGCGCTCCCGCCAACCATCTTTATACTGGCGGACAAACCGGGTGCGCACTTCCGGGCACTCCCGGACCACCAAACTCCGTCACGATTGACCCTCTGGGCAATGCCTGGGTCGGATTCGGCAAGAGCTCCGTCATTCTGCGTTTCAACTCTCCGGCCACTGCCACCACAACTAACTTTGGCACATGCACACAGTTTGTGCAGCAGGCAGCAACCGTCGCGGGCAACCACGCAGGCTCTGGCCTGACCTTTGTAGGGCACGATCTCTGGGGCGCGACCCTGGAAATTATGTTCGTAATCAAAAACGCTGACACCATCTGCCTGGTCGGACAGAATCCGGCTTGCGGATCAGCCAACGGCACCGCGCAGATCACACTGGGAACCTTGCTTGGAGCAACTTCCATTGCCAGCGACCAGGTATATCCATCCAGGAATGGCAACAACCTTTATGTAGGCGATGCCAACAGCGTAGCCTGGGTAGGCAACGTTGTAGCCGGCAGCGCCAGCCAAACTCTGGCTCCCACCTACATTGACACTACAGTTGGATTGGGAAATGTTGGAACAGTCGCCATTGACGGCACTGATCCAGCAAACCTGGTGCTGTTTGCCGGTGACGATCCGAGTGGAGTTGCCACCAACGGCGCTGGAAGAATCTTCCAGGCCATACAGACCGCAGCCGCTCCGGCAGCTCCGGGCGCGCCGCTCAGCGTGGTTGCATCCATTACCGGCACGCAAGGCACAGTTTCATGGAGCCCATTGCAAACCGGGCAGCCTGTAACCAGCTACACCGTGCACAATAACTTTGCGTCGAATGGAACTCCATTGGCTGACATTACTGTCGCGCCGGTTGGATCAGCCTTCCCTGCAACGTCAACGCCGCTGGCTGGAATTGCTGCCAACACTTCTTATCAGTTTGAAGTTACGGCCAACAACGGGCAAGGTTCCAGCTCGTTCTCTGCTCCCAGCAACCTGGCTCCGGTGATTCCAATTCCTGATCCGCCAACCGGCGTTCAAGGGCTGGCCGGAGACACGCAGGCATTCGTCTCATGGACCGCGCCGCTGAACAATGGAGGCGCAACCATCCTGAATTACACCGTGACAACGC
>DASZMF010000332.1:0-13637 GCA_035552035.1 Candidatus Angelobacter sp. | reverse complement strand
CACAACGATCCGGATGAAGAGCGGCATGAGCGCGAATACAAAGACTTTGTAAAAGCCCTTGCCGGACGCAATGTCTGGGTGCCTGCGCGCCCGGTGGAGCGTACGGTCATCAATATGGAATTGCTGACGGTTGGCGCCAGTCTGGCGCGCCGCGGCTATGGCCTGCGCGTAAAGCTGAATGACCGCGCGACCGTCATACTCCTGCTCGATACTGGCGCTTCGGGCGTGATCATCACGCGCAAGCTGGCAGAGAAAATTGGAGCCAGCAAACTCTCAGAGCAGGGAATTGAAGGCGTTGGTAAAGCCGGGCCGGCCAACGGCTATAAAGCCTGGGTGGATAAAATCACCATCGGCGATCTTGAATTCCATGATTGCTATGTTCACGCCACGCCCCGGGAAATCGCTGAAGTGGACGGCACAATCGGCATCGACGTTTTTGATAAGTATCTGATCACGCTGGATTTTTCTGGACACAAACTCAGGCTTGACCCACTGCCTTCAGTTCCAGACTCCAACAGTCACGCGCAGTCTTTTACGCAGGCTTTCAATCTTGGCCATCTCTTGCTGTTGCCAACTGAGGTCGGCAAAAAGTTGGCAGGGCTTTTTCTGATCGATAGCGGCGCCAATATCAACACTATTTCCATTGAGCAAGCCAGGGTTATTCCGGAGATGCGACTGCACAACGTCCCAATATCCGGTGCCAGCGGAACAGTGAACAGCGCTTTTATCGCTGACAGTGCCACACTGCGCTTTGCCCGCGTGCATCCCGGTGGCGAACATATCAGCAGCGTCGATCTGCATTCCGTCAGTAAGAGCCTCGGGATTGAAGTGTCGGGGCAGATTGGTTTCAGCGCCATGGAAAACATGAAAGTAACCATTGATTATCGTGATGGCCTGGTGCAATTCGTGGACAGGTGACAAGTGACCTGCGGCCCTGATATGCGTTTTCAACTCCCCCGCAAATTCCGCCGCACAACATGGATTGCCGCTGAAAAATGAATAATCCCCAATATTTGACTCAATCCTGAGTAACCGGGCCGCTTACGCCAAAAAATACTCTGCTGAGTGGGCATCTTTTCAGGCGTATGATGAAACCAAGAACTGAGGCCCTATTCCCTCGGATTAAGGCTTTTACGTATTGCTCCAATTGTTGCTTCTTGAAGGAGTCATTCATGCGAGCGATCCTCTTCGTTGACGATCATGAAGTGTTGGCAAGATTAAGCTGTGAGATTTTAGAGATGCAGGGATACCGCGCCGTTAGCGCCTATAACGGAAGCGAAGCCCTGAAGAAGTTTGACGAAGAAGATTTTGACATTCTTGTAACTGACTTTCGCATGGATGGTATGAACGGCGTGGAGCTTGCCCGCCGCGTCCATGAGAAAAATCCTGATGTGCCGGTAATAATCGTAACCGGCTATGGCCCCATTGACGGCGGTAAAGACGTCGCCGCCTGCCTGCAAAAAGAAGATCTCTTCCCCGCGCTGCTGGAAAAAATCAAAATGTTCCTGGGCGAAAGAGAGCCACGCCCACAAGCTGTAAAAACCGCTTAACCTAACCACTGCTAACCACAAAGGACACGAAGGATCACCAAGGTGTGATGAGGTGCCCTTCTTTTTATTGGTATTAACTGCCGCGTTTAAGCAGGATCTCTCAGTTGAATAAATTAATCCTCTTGTTTTTCCTTTGTGTTCCTTCGTGTCCTTTGTGGTTAGCGGTTTTTGTTAGACTAACCCGTGCGCCGTCTCATTATTAATGCAGATGATTTTGGCCTGACTCCGGGTGTGAACCGGGCGATTGTTCAAGGCAATAGTTCCGGTGTGGTCACTTCAGCCACGCTCATGGCAAATGCCAAAGCTACCACTGCGGCCACTGGCCTGGCTAAAGCGCAGCCCAGCCTCAAAACCGGCTGCCACATTGTGCTGATTGATGGCGAACCGTTAGCTGCGAATCTGCCTTCGCTGACCAATGGCTATGCGCGCTTTCGCAGCAGCTTGAAACAGTTTGCTGTAGCGGCAGTCCGCAAGCAGATGGCGGCGGAAGAGATTCAGCGCGAGGCGGAAGCCCAGATCCGCAAGCTGCAAACCGGTGGTGTTACGCTGACCCATGTCGATAGCCATAAGCACACGCACATGTTTCCCCAGGTCTTGCGTCCGGTGCTGCGCGCCGCGAAGGACTGTGGGGTTCGCGCTGTACGAAATCCGTTTGAGCCGCTGCGAAGCTGGCCCAGAGATATGGTGCTTGGTACTCCGGGCTTGTGGTTGCGCTCAGTTGCTGTGATGGCCTTCCAGATGTTTGCTGGCGAATTTCACAAGGCATTAAAAGAAGTGGGCATGGTCTCTACCGATGGCACAGTCGGCATTGCCGCCACCGGCATGCTGGACCAGCACATACTCCTGAAGATTCTTAACGCCCTGCCGGAAGGCACGTGGGAGCTGGTCTGCCATCCTGGATACTCTGACGCGGATCTGCAGGCAGCCGGAACGCGGCTCACGCAATCGCGAGAAGTTGAGCTAACCGCGCTCACTTCCGCAGAGACGCGAGAAGCCATTGACCGGCGCAAGATCGAGCTCATCTCTTACGCCGACCTGTAATGGATTTTTACGGCTGTGTGATGGGTGGCTGAGGCTGCACTTCCGGCACTCCACCCAGCGCTTTGTAGATGGTTATCACGCCTACATAAACGTCGCTCTCAGCCTGGGCAACGCTGTCTTCAGCTTGCAGCTGTGTGCGCTCTGCATCCAGCAGGGTCAGGAAATCGATCACGCCTTCACGATAGCGCAATCTGGCAATGTCAGCAGCGCGCTTGCTCTCGCGTGCCTGATCGTTGAGCTTTACCAGCCGGCCCTGTTGTGCGCGATAATTCGCCAACGAGTCTTCCGTTTCTTCCAGCGCGCGCAGCACGGTCTCTTCATAGAAAGCGACTGCTTCGTCAGCGGATGCTTTTGATCCCCGCAGCCGTGCACGAGCCCGCCCCAGATCAAACGCTGACCATGTAATGCCCGGCCCAGCCGACAAAGCTGTTGAGGCTGGTGTAAAGAAGAGACTGCCGCGTCCAGCTAGAAAGCCGATGAAGCCTGAAACGTTGACCTTGGGGAATAAACCTGCCACGGCGACTCCCTGCAATTCAGTCGCAGCCGCCAGCCTGCGTTCGGCGGCGCGAACGTCGGGGCGACGTTGTAACAATTCTGAAGGATCGCCAATCGGGATGGCCCTATCAATCGCCGGATAGATGCGCGGTGAGAGGTCAGCTTTCAAATCTCCAGGACGCACACCCGTCAGCACAGACACGCGAAACGTTGCGCGCGATACTTCATATTGAAAAGAGGGAATCGTGGCTTCAATGGCCGCAACGCGTGCTGCGGCGCTGGCCACGTCCTGCTCTTCACCCACGCCGGCATCACGGCGCAGCTGTGTGAGCCGCAATGTTTCACGCTGGTTGACCAGGCTTTTTTCGGCGACGTCCAGGCGCCACTGCGCGCCGCGCAGTTCAAAATAATTTACCGCCAGTTCGGCAACTGTACTTACCTGCACGTCATGCAGATCAGCCACAAATGCCTGGGTCTGAGCGCTGCTGGCGGCCACGCCGTGGCGCACCTGACCGAAGACGTCGAGTTCCCAAAAGGCGTCAAAGCCAGAATGAAATGTATTGATGACCACTCGCTGGTCAACAAATCCCGGCACCTGCTCTTTGCTGTAGGTGTAAGACGCGTCCACGGGAACCGTGGGATAGCGATCCAGCTTGCGCTCGTCATAAATGGCGCGCGACTCAGCCAGCCGCGCACGCGCGATGCGAATATCGTTGTTCGCCGCGAGTGTTTGCGCTACCAGTGAATCCAGAACCGGATCATCAAATTGCTTCCACCACTGCACGTTGAAAGGCGCGGTGCTTACCAGGGCCGAGTCGGCAGAGTGATACTGGACTGTGGCCGGCTGCGGCGCTTTATAGTGCGGCCCCACGGCGCATCCGGTAACAAGCAGAAGCAGAGACGCACTGGCGATTGATTTTATAAATTGAGTTGGCACGTTCCTACCTCCGCTTAAGCTGCTGATGAAAGCTCTGTAGGCGCTAGAGCTTTCTTGCTCTGGCGCACTTCAACAAGTTTCTGGATCACCACATAAAAGACCGGCGTCAACACCAATCCAAAAACAGTCACACCCAGCATGCCGAAGAAAACGGCAATGCCAATGGCCTGGCGCATCTCTGATCCCGCGCCGCTCGAAAGCACCAGCGGAATTACGCCCATGGTGAAAGCCAGAGACGTCATAAGGATTGGGCGCAGCCGCAGCCGGCAAGCTTCCAGCACGGCGTCAATTGCGCCAACGCCTTCCAGCTGTCGCTCACGCGCGAACTCCACAATAAGAATTGCGTTCTTACAGGCGAGTCCCACAAGCACGATCAAACTGATTTGGGTGAATACATTGTTGTCACCATGCGTAATCCATACGCCGGCAATGGCGGAGAACAACGTCATGGGAACAATCAGGATCACCACCAGCGGCAGTGTCCAGCTTTCATACTGTGCCGCCAGAACCAGGTACACCAGGAATACAGAGAGCGGGAAAATATAGACCATGGTGTTGCCGGCAAGAATTTTCTGATACGTAAGTTCCGTCCATTCAAACTTCATGCCGTTGGGTAGCTGATCGTTCAAGACTGCTGCCATGGCCGCTTCGCCTTGCCCGGAGCTGTAGCCCAGCGCAGGAGCGCCGTTGATTTCAGCGGCAGGGAAGCCGTTGTAGTGCATGACCCGGTCTGGCCCAAAAGTTGGCTGCACCTTTACCACTGAACCAAGCGGAATCATCTCACCCGTGGCGTTTCTGGTTTTCAGGTGCACAATATCTTCCGGATGCAATCTGTATGGCGACTCAGCCTGCACGTTGACCTGGTACGTTCGTCCGAAGCGGTTGAAATCGTTGACATAGAGCGAGCCCAGATAAACCTGCATGGTGTCAGAAATATCATCGAGTGCGATGCCGTAAGTTTTGGCCTTCTCGCGGTCCACGTGCGAATCAACCTGTGGGACGTTGATATCAAAGCTGGAGAACAGGCCCGCCAACGCAGGCGTTTGATAGCCTTTGCCCAGCGCGGCGGTGGTTTCGTGATACAGCGCTTCCAGGCCAGAGCCGCTGCGGTCTTCAACATAAAGCTTGAATCCGGCAACCGTTCCCAGGCCTTGTACTGGAGGCGGCGGGAAGATAGCAATGAACGCTTCCTGGATCGCGCCGAACTGCTGATTCAAGCTGCCGGCAATGCTGTTGGCCGAGAGGTCTGCCGACTTGCGCTCTTCAAAAGGCTTGAGCGTAACAAAGACGATCCCCGAGTTCGGACTATTGGTGAAGCCGTTGATGGAGAGTCCAGGGAACTCAACCGCGCTCTGCACTCCGGCATGTTTCAGCGCAATGTCAGACATTTTGCGGACCACATCTTCTGTGCGATCCAGCGTTGAGCCGTTGGGCAACTGCGCCAGAGCTACCAGATATTGTTTGTCCTGCGTTGGCACAAAGCCTACTGGAACGCGGGAGAATCCAATTCCGGTTACGACCACCAGCAGCGCATAGACAGCCAGGGCAATCACGCTGGCCCGCAGTGCGCGCTTCACAAATTTTCCATAGCCGCCGGATGCCCAGGCAAAGAAGCGGTTAAACGGTTTGAAGAACCAGCTAAAGGCGAAATCAATGGCGCGGGTGAGCCGGTCTTTCTTAGCATCGCGCGGCTGCAGCAGAAGCGCGGCCAGCGCCGGGCTGAGCGTGAGCGAGTTGAAAGCTGAGATCAGCGTGGAGATGGCGATGGTCAGCGCGAACTGTTTATAGAATTCTCCAGAGAGGCCTTTGATGAAAGCCGTGGGAATAAAGACGGCGGAAAGCACCAGCGCAATGGCGATAATTGGGCCGCTCACTTCCTCCATGGCTTTTTCAGTCGCCTCAAGCGGCGGTAACCCTTCTTCAATATGGCGCTCTACGTTTTCAACCACCACAATGGCGTCGTCCACCACAATTCCTATGGCCAGTACCAGGCCAAACAGAGAAAGCGTGTTGAGTGAGAAACCCAGTGCAAGCATGATGGAGAATGTTCCCACCAGCGAGACAGGAAGAGCGAGCAGCGGAATGAGTGAGGCTCTCCACGTTTGCAGGAAGACGAGCACTACCAGCGCCACTAGCAGCAGCGCTTCTATAAACGTGTGGCCTACGGCCTCAATCGACTGGCGCACGAAAACCGTGGGATCGTAAACAAAGCTGTACTCCACACCCTGCGGGAATGTTTTCTTCAGGCGCGCCATGGTGTCGCGTACATCCTGCGAAGTTTGCAATGCGTTTGAGCCGGGCCGCTGCGAGATTGGCATGGCGACTGCAGACTTATTATCGAGCAGGCTGCGCAGCGCATAGCTACTGGAGCCGAGCTCAACGCGGGCGATATCGCGAATACGCGTGATCTGGCCGTTGGGTCCGGCACGCACAATAATGTTACGGAACTCTTCCTCAGACGAAAGACGGCCCTGGGTGTTCACGAGAAGCTGAAATGCCGTGCTTCCAGTGTTGGTAGGCGGAGCGCCCAAAACGCCGGCCGCGACCTGAACATTTTGTTCGCGGATAGCTTTTGTTACATCGCTGGCAGTTAAGTTGTGCGCGTCCAGTTGATTGGGATTCAGCCAGATGCGCATGCTGAAATCACCGGCGCCAAAGATCTGGACATTGCCCACGCCGGGGATGCGATTGAGTTCGTCCTTTACCTGAAGCACCGCAAGATTGGCGAGATACAGCGTGTTGTAGCGGGCATCTGGCGAGGTGAGGTGGACCACCATCAACAAATCAGGCGAAGTTTTGTCCGTGGTCACGCCCAGCCGCTGCACTTCCTGCGGCAGCCGTGGCAGAGCCTGAGATACGCGGTTCTGGACTTGCACCTGTGCTTTGTCCAGATCGGTGCCCAGGGCAAATGTGACCGTGAGGGTCATCACGCCATCAGCGGTGGCCTGCGAAAACATATATAACATGCCTTCCACGCCGTTGATCTGCTGCTCCAGCGGCGAGGCAACGGTATCTGCAATTACCGTTGGATTTGCGCCAGGATAAACAGTGCGTACAACCACGGTGGGCGGCACAACTTCTGGATATTCACTCAGAGGCAGGCGCAGATAAGCCAGTGCGCCGATGACAAAGATGATGATAGAAATTACCGCGGCAAAAATCGGCCGCTTAATAAAAAAGTTTGAAATCTTCATTCCAGCCTCGTCTTTATATTTTGTTGAGTGACGGGAAACCGATTTTCGGTTTCGGCTTATTGCGGCTTGAGCATGGACGTTGTAGTAGTGCCAGCTTTAGCAGGATCGCTCTTCATTCCAACGCGCACCGGTGTGACAACCACTCCGGGTCGAACGCGCTGCAGACCATTCACCACGATCACATCGCCGTCATGCAGACCTTCGCGCACCACCCGCAATCCGTCGTTGATCGGACCCAATTGCACCGCGCGATATTCCAGAGTGTTGTCTTTGCCAAGTGTCAGCACATATTTTTGGTTGAGGTCAGTGGCGATAGCTTCGTCCTTGGCAAGGCATCCGTGATAGGTGCCGTTGCTTTGCAATTTGACGCGGGCAAAAAGCCCCGGGGTTAGCGCCAGATCCTTATTGGTAAAAGCCGCGCGGACGCGAATAGTTCCGGTTGTTGCGCTGACTTGGTTGTCAACAAAATCGAGGCGGCCGATGTGTGGCCAGCCTTCTTCATTGGCCAGCCCTAAAGCCACTTCACTATTAAGATTGTGTGAGCTTGCTCCGTGGGCTTTTGTGGCAGCCTGCGAGTACTTGAGGAAGGTCTGTTCGTCGGCGTCAAAGTAAGCGTAGATTGGAGCCAGCGAAACCACCGTGGTAAGCGGCTTCAACTGTGTCGTCCCGCCGCCAACTAAATTTCCCGCAGTGATTTCCGCGCGTCCCACGCGCCCGGTGATGGGAGCGGTGATGCGCGTGAATTCAAGATTCAGGTCTGCGCCCTTAAGCGCAGCTTCCGTTGAGGCGATGTGCGCTTCAGCCTGGCTGCGCGCAGCGGCGCGGCGGTCATATTCCTCTGCGGACATACCATTGTTATTGTGGAGACGCTCAGCGCGGGCGAAATCACTTTGCGCACGAGCCAGTTCAGCCTTGGCTTCCGCGAGGTCGCCTTTCAGGCGATCCACTTCAGCCTGAAACGGACGCGAATCAATCTGGAATAGCAACGATCCCTGCTGTACGATTGCGCCTTCAGTAAAATTTACGCTCTCAAGGTAGCCAGAGACACGTGGACGAACTTCCACATTGTGGACGGCCTCCAGGCGGCCGGTAAATTCGTCACTCTCACCAAACTGGCGGCAGGCAACTTCCGCAACGCTTACCTGGACGGGGCCTTGCGGCTTACTCTGCGCCACGCTGGTGCACCCAACCAGCCAGCCTGCAACAACGGCCACTCCGGCCAAGGCTACTAATTGCTTCCAACCTGCATTCCTTGTATTCCACATTCTTGATCGCATGAATCTCTCCAGGGAAGGGAAAATCAAATCACTTAATAACAAATCTTCTGCTGCCAGTTGTAGCCAGTGTGAATTTAGATGTTTATCTAAATATCTGGATTCAGAAAGTTGCGCCGGATGCTAAAATAAATTTAGCTCGGTTTTGCACAGCCCAAGCCGTTGGCAGCATCTTATCGATATGACCGAAATAAAAGCTTCAGAAGCGGCGCTGATTGGAAAGGCGCTCGGAGACCCGACGCGTCTCAGTATCTATTCCCATATTGCTAATCGCGGACAGGAACTTTTCTGTGGCGAACTGGGCGATTGCCACGTGCTCTCCATGGCCACTATTTCTCATCATCTGCGCGTGCTCACGCAGGCCGGACTGATCTCTTCCCGCCGCAGCGGGCAGCACATCTTCTATCGTGCATTGCCGAGGCATCTCGCGCAGTATCTGCGTTATCTCGCCAAATTCAACAAGAAGCCGTCTGCTGGCCGACGTAAACGGACTGTGCCAAGATAGTTTCTGCGCGTTGAACAATCAACTAGCCCATTCAGGCTATCGGAAAATTACCCGCAAGGGTGATTCATAATATTGATTCTCTCAATAAGCTAAAGGTCCTATTCCAGGTGAAATCATACTGGGCAGGGCCTTCTGTTAAAGGCTTGTAAATTGTGTGAAATGATTTCGCGGGGAACCCTGCATCCGCTCTGAAAGAAGCGTATCGTTCTAAACAAGGAGAACAATTTATGAGCACCATCACGACCAAAGACGGAACAGAAATTTATTACAAAGACTGGGGCAAAGGCCAGCCCGTTGTTTTCAGCCATGGATGGCCGTTAAGTGCAGATGCATTTGAAGACCAAATGGTGTTTCTGACTTCGCACGGATATCGCTGTATCGCGCATGACCGGCGTGGACATGGCCGCTCAAGCCAGCCATGGAATGGCAATGAAATGGATACCTATGCCGACGATCTTGCGGCGTTGGTAGAGAAGTTGGACCTGAAAGATGCGATCCATGTTGGCCACTCCACTGGCGGAGGAGAAGTGGCGCGCTATATTGGACGCCACGGTACAAAGCGCGTAGCCAAAGCTGTTTTGATCGGCGCAGTGCCGCCATTGATGCTGAAGACGCCGGCCAATCCCGCCGGATTGCCGATGGATGCGTTCAATGAAATCCGCGCCAACGTGCTTGCCGACCGCTCACAATTCTTCCAGGACCTGAGCGCAGCCTTTTACGGTGCGAACCGGCCCGGCAGCAAAGTTTCACAAGGGCTGCGGGATTCATTCTGGATGCAAAGCATGCTGGCCGGACACAACGCTGTGATTGATTGCATCAAGGCTTTTTCTGAAACAGATTTCACGGAAGATCTGAAGAAATTTGATGTACCTACTCTTATCCTTCATGGCGACGCCGATCAGATTGTGCCGATCGGCGCTTCAGCTATGCTCTCATCTAAAATTGTCAAAGGCTCAATTCTGAAAGTGATCCCTGGCGCGCCGCACGGAATGTGTTCTACATTAAAAGACCAGGTCAACAGCGAGTTGCTGGAGTTTATCGGCAAGAGTCAAAAAAGTTCTCAGGTAGCATAGGCCCCCAATCGAAATTTAATAGCGCGCTGTGGCAGCTTGGATTTACTCACTGGCTGCCATGGCGCAGGTTCTTTTACCATCGACATTGCGGTTTGCGAAAGAAGAGGAGAGTTCAACATGGCAAAGAAAAACGGTAAAGTCAGTGCTCAACCCAGATTCCATCAAAGTGCAGCTGAAATCCAGGCATACGGCACGGTCAACCAATTGCTTCCGCTGGACCTGGAGCATCCTGTCCGGCTGGAAATGACTGCCCAGCTTAATCAATTGCTGGCCGATACAATGACCCTGCGCGATCTCTATAAAAAATCGCACTGGCAGGTGGCTGGCCCAACTTTTTACCAGTTGCATCTTTTGTTTGATAAGCACTTTGGCGAGCAGGTGGAGATTGTGGACGCGATTGCGGAACGGATCCAGTTGCTGGGCGGCGTTAGCATTGCCATGGCCGCCGATGTTGCCGAGACCACGCAGATTGCTCGCCCACCACGCGGACGCGAAGAAGTTCCCGTGCAACTCTCACGCCTGCTGGATGCGCATCAACTTATCATTGGCGATTGCCGCAAGCTGGCTAAGCGCGCTTCAACCATTGGAGATGACGGCACAAATGACCTGGTGGTGAGCGATGTTTTGCGCGCCAACGAACTGCAGGTGTGGTTCCTGAGCGAGCATCTGGTCAACATGCCGCTGGTGGAAGCCGAAGATTCCTCGGAGCGGACGAAGAAGACAGCGTGATTAGAATCTCCTTTTGATAGACGGAGATTCATCACCATGAGTTGATGATCGCCAGTTTTTATGCAGGCCGGACCCATGTTGTGGGCCGGCCTGCAAAGCGCTCATTTGTGGCTGATCCTCAACACCGGCGCTTTTGCGGCACTCCTAAAACAGTCCTGCGCTTAAGTTTCCCATCATTCATCAGCCAACCCAGATACAATTTTAGTAGTCCTACTGAGTTCACGCCGCATGCAGGATTGGTATAAAGACGCAATCATTTACGAAGTCCATGTCAGGGCCTTTTTCGACAGCGTTACCGACGGCATCGGCGACTTTGGCGGATTGACCCAGAAATTGCCGTATCTGGAAGACCTGGGCGTTACCGCTATCTGGCTTTTGCCATTCTCGCCGTCACCCCTCAAAGACGATGGCTACGATACATCCGACTACACAGACATACATCCTTCTTATGGCTCGTTGAAAGATTTTCAACGCTTCATGCGCGAAGCGAAACGCCGTGGGTTGAAAGTGATTACCGAACTGGTGCTCAACCATACCTCTGACCAGCACCTGTGGTTTCAGCGTTCGCGGCGCGCGGCGCCCGGCAGCCGCTGGCGGGATTTTTACGTCTGGAGCGATACGCCAGACAAGTATCGTGACGCGCGCATCATCTTTAAGGACTTTGAAACTTCCAACTGGACCTGGGACCCTGTCGCCAATGCTTACTATTGGCACCGTTTTTATTCGCACCAGCCAGATCTCAACTGGGAAAATCCAGAGGTAAGCAAGGCCATGTTTGCCGCCATGGATTTCTGGTTTGATATGGGCGTGGACGGTCTTCGGCTGGACGCGGTGCCATATCTTTTTGAGCGTGAAGGCACCAACTGCGAGAACCTGGCGGAAACGCACAACGTACTCAAAGAGCTGCGCAAACATGTGGACGAAAAATATGAAGGCCGCATGTTGCTGGCAGAAGCAAACCAGTGGCCTGAAGATGCAGTGGCTTATTTTGGCACCGGCGATGAATGCCACATGGCTTTCCATTTTCCCATCATGCCGCGCCTGTTCATGGGTCTGCGCATGGAAGACCGTCATCCTATTACAGAAATTCTGCGGCTGACGCCGGCGATTCCAGACAGCTGCCAGTGGGCCATGTTTCTGCGCAACCATGACGAGCTAACGCTGGAGATGGTGACGGACGAAGAGCGTGACTACATGTACCGCACCTACGCGCATGATCGCGAGATGCGGATCAACCTGGGCATCCGCCGCCGGCTTGCTCCCTTGCTGGAAAATGATCGCCGACGCATTGAATTGATGAATGCATTGCTGCTCTCGCTGCCCGGCACTCCGGTGCTTTATTACGGAGACGAGATCGGCATGGGCGACAACGTTTATCTGGGCGACCGCAATGGTGTTCGCACGCCCATGCAGTGGAGCCCGGACCGCAACGCGGGTTTTTCGCGCGCCAATCCGCAGAAGCTTTATCTGCCGGTGAATATTGATCCTGAATACCACTATGAAGCGCTGAATGTGGAGACGCAGCACAACAACTCTCATTCTCTGCTGTGGTGGACCAAGCGCATGATTGCGCAGCGCAAGCAGCATCCGGCCTTTGGGAGAGGGAAGATGGAGATACTTTTTCCTTCCAATCGCAAGGTGCTCGCCTTTGTGCGCGAGTTTGAAGACGAGAAGATTTTGGTGGTCGCCAATCTTTCTCGCTTTACGCAGTGCGTGGAGCTGGATTTATCGAAACATCGTGCCGCAGTGCCGGTAGAAGTATTTGGCCGCAATCGTTTTCCTGCTATTACGGAGCAGCCTTACCTACTTTCTCTGGGACCACACGCGTACCAGTGGTTCCATCTGCAACCGCGCGAGCAGAGCCAGGAATCTTTTGCAGTGGCCACGCGAGTGGAAGACATACCCGTGCTCACGGTGGATGCCCAGGAAATATTCAGCACCGCAACCCGCATGACCATTGCGCGCTTGCTGCCGCGCATCTTGCGCACACGGCCGTGGTTTGCCAGCAAAAAACGGACGATCCGGCAGGTGAATATTGCCGACGTGATAGCGCTGCCAGAGACCCGAGCTTACATTCTGCTGGTGAACGTTGAATATACTGACGGCGAGCCGGACATTATTACCATTCCGCTTTCGCTCGCAACTGGCGATCAGGCAGAGACGATCTTGCGGGACAAACTGCATACGGTCCTGGCAAAGTTGCAGGGCCTGCCAGATACACCGTCCATTCTTTATGGTGCGGTGTTTGACCGGCAGTTCAGTGATGCTCTGCTGAAAGCCATGCTGCGCCGCCGCCGCATCAAGGGCGAGAATGGCGACATTGTTGGCATGCACACGCGGGCTTTCCGCGAGGCGTGGGGGAAAGTCCACTCCAATCTTGAGCCACAGCCGCTGACTCTGGACACGCATAAGATTCTGGTTACGCTGGGTGAAGATTTCGTGCTTACCCTTTATCGCGAGGTGCAGGCTGGGCCCAATCCAGACCGCGAGATGGGCGAGTTTTTGACCAACAGCACGAACTTTGATCATGTTGCCAAAACACTGGGCGCGGTGGAATATCGCGTACCGCAAGACGAGGCGGAAGAAATCACCACGCTCGGCACGCTCACCACGCATCTGCCAAATGCGGCTGATGGATGGTCCTACACGCTGGACCATCTTGGACTCTTTTTTGAACGCGCGCTGGCGATTGGTGAAGATGATCCGCGATTGAAGGAGTTAACTTCCGGCACTCCACTGGCTTTGAGTTCGCAGCCGGTGCCCAAGGTGATGAATGAATTGCTGGGCGGCTATGCTGAGACTGCGACCTTGTTGGGCCGACGCAGCGCTGAATTGCATA
>DASZMF010000331.1:0-4528 GCA_035552035.1 Candidatus Angelobacter sp. | reverse complement strand
TGCGAATGCGGAATGCCGCTGAAAAGCGTTTGCTCCCAGCGCCTCTACCTTTTCTGTTGTGAGGACTTACTCAAGCACTCATGGCGTACAGCACAAAGACCACATTTAATACCGGCAGAATCGCCGCAAATAACCAGGCCTTTGAAGCGCGAGAAGCGACAAGCGCCAGGATGAATCCAATCCCCCAGATGGTTAAACAGATATTGAATCCGGTTTGAGAGGACATGTGGCTCTTAGGCAAAAGACCATGTGCGTTCAGCGGAATCAGAGCGTAAAAACAAAAAGAACAACATAGGCTGAAGTATCCACAAATGGCCGCGCCCGGATGTTTGTCTTTTCCCTTGGGTGAGATATTGTTCATCAGTTAAGCCTCCATGGTGCTCGATTCTTTTGCCCGTTCGCGGCTTGAAAACCCCAATTTGAAAGAAGATCGTGTGAATCAAATTCTGTTAGACTGCTCTCCATTATGCCGGAAATAACTGAACGCGGACGCAACTGGGCGGCGTGGGGCGGGTTGCTGCTGGCGCTGGCAGCGGTGCTCTCCAATTTCGCATTCTTCATGGCGGTCCCGGGACAGAAGGTGATTCCTTTCCTGGGATGGGCGCTGGCTGTAGTCGCGCTGGTGTTCGCGCTTACCGGAGTGATGCGCGCATTCCGGCAGCCGCAGGTTTATGGCGGCAAGGTTTCCAGCTCGATTCTGGGCGTGATCTCGATGGTGATTGTTGCGCTGGTTGTGTTTGGGGCCATTCAATCGCGCAAGCTGCCCGCTGCTGACGCTGCGCCGCAAGTCGGCCAGAAAGCTCCGGACTTTGCGCTGGCCGATACGAATGGCAACAAAGTTTCATTGGGACAGTTGCTGGGTAGCGGAGGCGGCGCGCCGCCAGCCAATACGATGTCAGCGGTTGCGGCGAATGCCGGTGCAAGCGCAACTGCGGCCGCACCCAAGGCTGTGCTGCTGATTTTTTATCGTGGATACTGGTGACCTTTCTGCAACCTCGAGTTACGAGGCATTGAGAAAAACCTGAAGCAGTTTGCCGATGCCGGCGTACAGCCGGTGGCCATTAGCGTGGACGCGCCGGAAGTTTCGCGCAAACTAGCGAGCCAGGCCGGATACACGTTTCCTATTCTTTCCGATCCCAATACTGAAGCGATAAGCAATTACCATCTGCTGCACAAAGGCGGCGGGCCGGATGGCAGTGACATTGCGCGGCCAGCGGAATTCCTCGTGGATTCTTCCGGGATAGTGCGCTGGGAGAATTTTACTGAGGATATCCGCGTCAGGGCACGAGCAGATGAAATGCTGGCTGCGGCCAAGGGGCTGAAGTAAGTTCTGCGAAAAACTTTATCACTGATTAGCGCGGATGCCCCTGATCGGACTCAGGCTGAAAATCAGTGAAGATAAAGCCCTAAGGATGTCCTCGCAAAAGGCATCCTTACTTATTTTTAAAAGGGATACTGGCGGTGGCCAAGTTGCAGCGTGATCCATTTCACCTCGGTCAGTTCTTCCATGGACCAGTGTCCGCCTTCGCGTCCGTTGCCGGAATTTTTTACCCCGCCAAACGGCGCATGCGGATCGTCATGCACGGTTGGGCCGTTGAGATGCACCATGCCCGCTTCCAGTTCAAGCGCAAACTTCATGGCCAGTTGCATATTGTTGGTCAGCACGGCGGAAGAAAGCCCGTAAGAGGAATCATTGGCCAGCGCAAGCGCGTGATCTGAATTGTGCGCCTTCACCACGGCCGCCACGGGACCAAAAAGTTCGTCGCGGAAGGCCTCCATTGCCGGCATCACGTCAGCGACCACAGTAGGCGCATAGAAATTGCCCTGATACGTGCCGCCGGCCAGCAGGCGCGCGCCTGCCGCCACGGCAGTTTGGATTTTGCGCGAAATAAATTCGCACTGCGAGCCGCGAATGAGCGGACCGATGACGGTATGAGGATCGTGCGGATCGCCCACCTGAAGTTTTTTTACCTTTTCTACAAAGCCTTTGAGAAAGTCTTCATAGATTGGTTCCTCTACAATAATGCGCGACCCCGCCATGCAGATCTGGCCCTGATGAATGAACATGCCAAAGCAGGCCGTGTCGATGGCGTATTCAAGATCGGCATCTTTCAGAATAATCAGCGGGCTTTTGCCACCCAGCTCAAGAATGGCTTTCTTGCCGTGCTTGGCGCATTCCACAGAGACCAGCCGGCCTACCGTGGTTGATCCGGTAAATGAGACCAGGCGAACACGGGGATCGCTGAAGAGCACCGGGCCTACGGTTGGCCCGTCTCCGGGGACAACGTTCAGCACACCGGGAGGCAGTCCGGCTTTTTCAAAAACATCCGCAATGGTCAGGCCAATCAGCGAAGTTTCTTCCGCGGGCTTGAGCACGCAGGTATTGCCGGTGGCCACGGCAAAGCTCACTTTCTTGGTACTGAGCAGCAGCGGGAAATTGAACGGAGTAATGGCGGCAACAACGCCCAGCGGCCGCCGAATGGCCCAGGACATTTGCCCGGGAACGTCAGAGGGAAGAATTTCACCGTGCAACTGGCGGACTTCGCCGGCGATGGAGCGCAGCATGTTCACGGTAAATGAAACTTCAAATTGCGCCTTGCCGAAAGTGGAACCGGCTTCGACGATGAGCAGATTGACGATCTCATTGCGCTCAGCCTCAACAATGTCAGCCGCGCGGCGCAGAATGGTTTCGCGCTCTCCAGGCAGGCTATTTTTCCAGGTAAGGCTGGCGGCATGGGCGGCGTCAATCGCCTGGCGCGCGTGTTCAGCGCCAGCCATTAAGACCTTGGCAAAAGAGTTTTGGTTTGCGGGATTGACTACATCTTCAAGCGCGGCGGTTGCAGGCGCGTCAATGAATTTGCCGCCAATATAAGGAGTTCTCACCATGGTGTGCCCCTTCGTTTATGGACAGAAGAGAATCTTGGATTTTTTTGCTTCAGCTAATGATTGCATGAAAGCCTGTGCGGGCCCAGAGAATTTGCCGGGAACAATAATCAAATCGAAGCGCTCATCGTTGCAGATATTTTCAATGGCAGGCTGATCATTGGCGGCGACGAATGTTGTCCTCAGCTCAATGCCTTCTGTTGCGGCTTGTCCTGCATACGAAGCGGTGAGACGTTCCAGCCAGCCGCGCTGCCACTCGTAGTCGTCTGGTAGAGTGGATGGTTCAAAGTCTGACTGCACGCCGAAGACGCCGACGAGTTGAATGCGCGCCAGTGAGCGCGATGCGAAATCCAGGGCCAGCCGAAACGCGCGATGGCTCTGCTCTGAGCCATCATGAAAAACCAGAATGGACGCAAGATCAGTGAGGACGTTGAAAGACTTTTTGGCCAACTCCTGCTGGCCTTCAATTTCCGTGGCCAGTGAGAGCAGGCGCGCAGCGAGTTTGCGGGCTTCTTCAGACTTGAGTGAAACGCCGGACCATGGCTGGCCGTCTGGGCCGAGGCACATGGCGTCTTGTGAAAGCACCACGGCAATGCTTTCACCGGCGGCAGCGTCTCTGGTTCGGATGGTTACAATCTGCGGCATTGGGTCCGATAAATTCTAAGTTAAGTGGTAAAAAAATGGGCGGGCTAAAATCACCCGCCCTGGTTTTCGTTCTTAATGCTTCGTACTTTGGTGCTTAGAGTTTTACGGTAACGGTTTTTACTTCTGTGTATTGCTGCAGACCGTATTCGCCAAGCTCGCGGCCCATGCCGGATTGCTTGAAGCCGCCGAACGGCGCGGCTGCGTCAAACACGTCATAGCAATTCACCCAGACTGTACCCGCGCGGACGCTGTTGGCGATGGCGTGGGCCTTGCCAATGTCGCGCGTCCAGACGCCGGCGGCCAGGCCGTACATGGTTTTATTGGCGCGTTCCACCAGATCGTCAACGTCTTTGAACTTCAAGATCGACATGACCGGTCCAAAAATTTCTTCCTGGGCAATGGTCATATCGTCTTTCACGTCAGCAAATACCGTGGGGCGGACAAAGTAGCCGCGATCGCCTACGCGATCACCACCCGCTACCAGCTTTGCGCCTTCTTTCTTGCCCGACTCAATGTAGCCCATGATCTTCTGGAACTGCGCGTCATCCACCTGCGGGCCCTGCTCGGTGGCCGGGTCAAGCGGATTGCCCACGGTACGTTTCTTGGCGCGGGCTGCGCTGCGCTCCACGAATTCGTCATAGCATTTTTCTTCCACATAGGTGCGCGAACCGGCACAGCAGCACTGGCCCTGGTTGAAGAAGAGAGCAAAGTGCGAGCCTTCAATCGCGGCGTCCATGTCAGCGTCGGCAAATATGATGTTAGGGCTCTTGCCGCCCAGCTCCAGCGTTACGCGTTTGAGGTTGGTCTTGGCAGAAGCTTCCATAATCAGATGGCCGACTTCCGTCGAGCCGGTGAAGGCGACCTTGTCCACATCCATGTGCCGCGCAAGGGCAGCGCCAGCCGTGGGGCCGTATCCGGGAAGAATGTTGACTACGCCGGGAGGGAAGCCAGCTTCCATAATTAATTCGCCCACGCGCAGAGCGGTCAGCGGAGTCTGCTC
>DASZMF010000330.1:0-12240 GCA_035552035.1 Candidatus Angelobacter sp. | reverse complement strand
CACTCCACCAACCGCGCCTAAAAGAATCTCTTTGATCATGTTCATCAGGACGCCTTTCGTCTGAGCAATTCCTCAATTCGATTAGCGGCTGCTATGCAAAGTGGATCCGGGTGTCCTTCATTCGCGTTTTCACGTAACTTTTCCAGTAGTTCCCTGTCGGCTTTCGAGACAGCACTTTTCGTTGGACGATGGGAGTAAGCGTTGAAGGCCCGGGCCCACAGTGGATAACGATCTTCTGGCCATGCAATCTCCAGGGCGCGACGCAGCGAGCGAACGCGGCCCTTCTCTTTGTCGTAAACATCGGCTGCCGCACAGCGGGCTATTCCGTCCGCCAGTTTGATTGGCTCCGGTTTCGCGTTGACCATGGTTGTCGCCGGCAGTTCCACCAGGTAGCAATGCGTTTCCGCGCGAATGAGTTTTGGGCCTCCGGCTAACGAGACGAGAACCGGCTCCTTAAACAGCCGATGCTCAAAAGAGAACCGATATAGTTTTCCATCAGATTCAAACAACATGTTTTCTCCTTATCAGCTGCTTGATGCGGCTGATTTTTTTTTGCGCTTAAGCCACTTCCCTGCCGGATGGCGGATGCCGTCTTTGTTGAGACACATCCGGGCGAGTACTGCATCCAGACCCGTCGCACCTTGAATCGATTCCAGGCATTCCGCCTCGTCGGCAAATTTGCGTTCTTTGCCGTCGTTGTAGCAGAAGACATATTCAGCCTGGATCGGCTGCGCCATCAGTCCTCCCCTTGGGGATTGTTGACCGCATTGACACACTCGACGCACACCAACTGGTTCTTTCCCAGCGCGAATAATTTCTGCCCGTGTGGCGTCAGAATGCAATCCTGCTCACACATCACGCAGGGATATCCGGCTTTAGTGCCGGGCTTATAACGATGGTCCAGTGGCAGCGCCATT
The DNA here is from genome assembly GCA_035552035.1 of Candidatus Angelobacter sp. Taxonomy (GTDB): domain Bacteria; phylum Acidobacteriota; class Terriglobia; order Terriglobales; family Acidobacteriaceae; genus Angelobacter. The sequence goes on along the minus strand of DASZMF010000330.1, from coordinate 11,323 downwards.
TTTAACGGGACTGCCATCATGAGCGCGCCGGCCGCCGCGATCTCTTCAATGCTTGGGGTTCTGGTTTCTACCTCTTCAACCTTGCCGATATCTACGATCATGTAAACTCCCTTTCAGATTGGAAGTGGGCGGCCCAACTTCAAGCCAAAGTACGGGCCGCCATTGGTAACGTTGCTTTATCGAATACGCATGGCCCACCTCTTCTTTCTGCCGTCCCCACGACGGCCGTTCAGAAACTTGCTGCGCGAGATCCACGCGGGAGGAAAAGCATTCCCTTGTCCCAAATCTCGCGATCTGCCGGGAGAGAAGTCATAAACTCCAACAGCCGGCACGTTTCGCTGAATTCCCTGGGCTTCGTCACCAGCGGGAATCCGTGAAACTCGCCCACTTCAAAGCCAGCAGCTTTTAACTCGGTCATGAGGGCCAAAGTCCATTCAGGTAAAGTCATCAGTTGAAGCCCTCAATCCATTTCCGCATCTCGTGTGGATAGCGCAACAGCTTGCTTCCGGGAAGCATGGCGAGTCCGACTCCGAGCATGCCTCCGGGATGGTCTTCAAGCTCTGGATGTTTTTTCAAATCACTGAGCATTGAAACCATCGCGTTTTGTAGCTCGCCAGCCGCCACATATTCCAGCGCCCGCTCTTTGCACCAGGCTAGATGTTCGTCACGCGTCATTTCTTCCTTCCAGGCCGGGATCGCCATCCAACAACCGGCTTCTCGCGATCCGAATAATGTTTATTGCCGCTCAGAAACTCGATAGCGATTGGCGTTTCGCTCTTAAACCGAACAACGTCGTAATAAGCCGTGACGCCCTGGCTGTTTTCAGGGACAGGGACTTCCCAATTCACTATGACTTCGCGCTGGCTATTCCGGTTGATCTTCACGCGCTCTCCATGGTCGATCCACACGACTGAAATCAAACGATGCTTCCCGTTGAACTTACGCGCGGTAAACCTGATAGGTGGCTTATTGGTCAGTTTCGTTTTGGTTTTTGACCGCATTATGATTCCCCTCCAAAAGCCTTCTTAACTACGTCCGGATCGGGACGTTATGCCAGCCCTTGCACCGGTTTGCAGAATGTATTCACATCGCGCGCTATCGATTTGCAGGTCGGTTTCGATCAGCCCATACATTGCCGCCGATTGGATCAAAAGCATGAGCTCAGCGGCGTCCACGGCTTCCTGCCATTCGGCCGACGTTTCGGGATTCTTCATTCGTCCTCCTCTAACATGACCCAGCCGGCTAGCCTGGCTTGATCCTTTCCGATGAATTTTGCCATCCCCACATCGCGGAGATCGCGCAAGCTTTGTTTGAACGAACTTGACGTGGGAGAGACGTTGGATAAATTTGCCAAAGTATCGAACGGCACCGGCTCGGGGTATGTTTGAGACAGAGCTTCTAGAAGTTTGCCGTCATATACGCTGACCACGCTCTTACAGCGCGCCAGCATTTCTTGAGGTGACTGGATCGGGTCGGCCTCTGGCGCAATCGCACGGCCGGCATCCGTCAAAGAAACGGTATCGGAGTCTACAAAAATCAAATAGCCCGCATCGCGTAAGTCGCGCAAGCTCTGCTTAAAAGACGACGATGTGTAGCTTTTATTGGCTAACGGAGCCAACATCTTTATCTTTACTTTGCTTCGGCCGAGCGCCACGATTTGGGCTTGTGCGTTAAGCACATCTGACTGATATTGGCTGAGGTCGCCAGTTTGCAGCGCTCGCTGTGGACGCGGAACACGAACTGGCGGCGTGACCGTAAATGGCTTATTGTGTTTCACCTCAACCTGGACAGTGATCGCTTTTTCTTGAATAGACAAAAACTTACTGAGGCGCAGTTGAACTTGTTTTATGTCTTTTTTTAGAGATTCGAGTTCTACGCCGCGCTGCTGAATTTTCTTTTCAGCCAGTTTTCCTATCTGCACTGCAACGGCCTCAAACGCGGCTTTCACCTCCTCAGGCTTGATGGCCATATCTTCAAATCCCAGGGCCACGACTTTGGCAATTATTTTCATAAGCCCCTCAGTTTCTTTTTTCAAAGCGTTGTATTTCTTTTGCAGTGCATCAATGTCTGAATTCAATTGCCGCAGTTGAGCAGGATCTAGTCCGCTCGGTTTGGCCGGCGCGGCTAATTTTGGCTGGGCCTTTTTCGTCTGGACCAGCTCCGTCTTCAGGTCGCGGATTTGCCGCTTGTAGTCTTCCAGGGTGCGGGCCTTCTCTTCCGCAATTTTGGGAATGTCCGCCAGCGCGCCCAGCATGGCGCGGATCTTCTCGGATGGCTCCGGCGGTTCGGCCGCGTGTTTCGAGGAACCTGGCTTGGGATGAGAAGTCTGTACGGGGCCTACTTTAAACAACAGGCGCTCTTTTGATACCGCGCGTCCAAAAGCAAAAAACCATCCTGAATCAAAGGTTTTTAGTTGTTGGGATACTTCGCGCTTATCGTCCGGCGCAACACTCAACAGATCTAGGGCGCGCTTTATGTCCACATCTTCAAATGTGCCGCCCACTAGTCGGTTCAAGAGCATTGACGTGGCGTCCTTACTCACCTTGGCCAGGCGCTGCGTTGCCCACACTGGACAGAAGCCGCGCTTGCGGCCGCGCGTGGTGAGGTCCACCATGGCTCCTGAAGCTACACTCTCGCCAGCACCCTTCTCTGGGCAAAACATCTGTGCTTCATCCACGATGATCACAACCGGATGCCACAGCTTTTTAGGAGCATCGATCAACGCATCGAGAAACCGCTTGACCCATTCGTGGCGATCGGCCGCCGGCATCTCGTAAAGATCACAAACGGCTGAAGCCCGGAGCTCAAGCAGCTTGTGGGCAACTTCGGCGGCGGTGGAAATATGGGCTGGTGTTTCCCCGCCTTTGCCAACGAGTACGTAATCGAACTTCTCGCGCAGGGTGGCAAACTCGCCTTCAGGGTCAATCGCTATCACCTGGACGTGACCGAATAGCTCTTCCATCAAGCGGCGTAACAGCCAACTCTTGCCGGCTCCGGAGTTGGCCTGGATTAATAGCCGCGTGGTGAGAAGCACATCCAATTCGAAGCTGACATTTTTCCCGGCTTCGGTTTTGCCGGCGACGATTTTCAACTGTACACCTCGCTCAGCCACTCATAGCCGCAGTTTCCGCAGATCCGGTGAAGGTGTTCCGTGTTGAGCCCGGCGCAGTTGTTGTCGCGCTTCATTTTTAAAAAAGGTATCGGCATTTCTACGTCTTCAGTGGGTTCCTTGCCTCCAGTGCAATGCTTCATACCGAATTGCGTGATCACGCGAAACATAAGGACGGCTAACAGCGAGTAGGAACGAGCATCACATTTACGGCAGCGCGGCCGCTTTTCAAATGGACACACTTTCTGATTTTGAATCTCCGGGAGTTGCGATAATGCACTCATAAAAATTCCTTTCTTTAAAACAAACCTTTTTGCACGGCCAGCATCGGCTTCAACTTCTCTTTTTCGTGCTCGGTTTCCAACTTCTCGACGCACGGAATGCAAGGGCCAAGGATTCCACTGAAAACCTTGTGGGTGGTTCGTGTCTTGCACTTCTTGCAACGGGCCTCAACTTCAACCGTGTTTTTGGTGTAGTGCTCTTTACCGGCCATTGTGATTCCCCTGGCAGATCGTTTTTGCAGGGTCCTCGCGCAGGCTGATGCCGCTGCCATGAGACTTGCCGCAAAAGCAGCAAATATCTGCCTTCTCGTCGCGATATTCTTCCCGCATTTTCACTGCCTGACGGCCGGGATTGCGTCGATCCCAGCACTGCTGGCAAATGCTGTGCAGCCATCGGCTCATGGCGTGGCCTGCGCTTCGAGCTGGTTGACTTCCCTTTCCGCCGCATCCACGTCGGCGCTCAACTGGTGGACCGCGCGCGACGCTGGCAGTCTTTCCAGTTCGTGCCGGATTCCAAAAAGAATGATCCTGGTCTGGCGCAGATTGGTTCGGCAGCGATGCAGAACGGCACTATCGCTCTCACCGTCCTGCCGGCGAATACGAATGCGAATACCAAAGCGGCCAAAACAACTGGCGATAACCAAGACATAGGCCACAGCACCGATAACCCATAAAAGTTTTTCAATTGGCATTACTTCCCTTTCTCTTAAGCTGAGTTTTTGCCATCTCACGGCGCATCATTCGCTCCAAAGCGTCTTTGGGCGTTTTGCCCCAACACTCTTTCACCCAACTTTGTTTTTCTACTTCAGAGCGCAGCGCCTTGAATTCTTCAGGCGGCAATTGGTCCAGGGTGAGAATCTCGGCTTCTATCGCTTTCCACTCTTTCTGCTCCAGCTCAAACCTTCGCCTGTCTATCTTTTCTCGTTGTTCTTTTTCATGCCGGTCTTGCTCTTTACGCTCTTGCTCGAGTTGGAGATCCTCGCGGTAGTGGACCAGAGCCGAACTTTCGCCACCTTCAAAGCAAAGAGCCACGGCGTGGATCATCATGCCCGCTGGATTTTTGGCTTTTTGGATGGCGGTGTATTTTGTCCAGGCGAAGTGCAGGACCTCTTCAGCGGTACAGTCCGGAACGCTGTCTTGACATTTAGTCCAGAGATGGCTGATGGCCCTGTCATCCAAAGTGGGCACAATTTCCCGCAGTCCTTTTTTGACTTCAACCGGAATAGGGAACGACGACGTCGTCTCACTCTCTGGTTTAGGATGACAAACAACTTCAACGTCAGAGCTTCCCAACGACGACATAGGATTGTGCGTCAGGCTGACGCTAGGGGGCGTCACGCTGACGCTAGGGGCTAGCGTCAGGCTGTCGTTAGGGGGCGTCAGGCTGACGCTAGGGGCTGGGGTCAGGCTGACGCTAGGTCTTACGTCCTTTATTTGCCGATGAGTGGCCGGATTGAACCCTAGCGTCAGGCTGACGCTAGGGGGTACAAGAGGCGAATTTACCCCTGGCCTTTCCAGATAAATGGGATGGCCTGGCGCTCGGGGTTCACGGAAGCCCGGCAAGACATAATTTTTCCTGCTCTCGCGGATGGCGGTCACGCGTGGATCTTCTTTAAGAGCTACTTCCACGAATTCATACATGGCGGCCTTGTTGTCCTCCGCGCTGCCTGGGGAAATCATTTTGAATATCCTGCGATCAACCAGTCCTGGTTTGTATCTGGCGGCATCGGCTGTTTTTTTGCTAGCCAGCCATGCCTCCCTGGCTGCTTCCGTTCTTTCCTCGCGCTTTTTACTTTCTGCTGCCATTTCGGTTTTTGAGAGTTTGCGTTTGTTGCGTGCCTTTGTTTCTGTTTCATCCTCGGGAAGATAGCCGTGCATCCTCCGCTGAATGGTTTTTTTGGAGAGCTTTGTCCACGCACACAGCGTGGCAACTGAAGCCCGGAAAGAGTTTCCGTCCGGATCTCCTGGACCGGAACCTCGGTACATGTGATCATCCGCGGCCAGCAAGATGAGTAGTTCCTCAGCGTCAATCGAGTAGCCAAAGAGCCGCGCGTGGCGGGGTAGCTGCTTTGGTTCTCGATTACCTAAGTCGTTTGCCATGAATGGGACCCAACTTTTATAGTGAGCTTGATGCTGTTCGCCACACGCGTCCAGTTAAACGGGTCCGTGCGCCAGTCACGCGCGGACCCAAACCCTCCTTCCCTGCGAAATCTTTTCTTTAAGCCTCTTCCCACAGCCCTTCACAATCGTCGTCCATGGCCGGGAGGATGATGCCGTCCACATCCGTCGCCATCGCAGCCGAACATTGCGGGTTGGAACAAAGACCAGGGCTGATCCAGCTACAAGGCGCTCCGCCTCCCAGATCGCAGGGGTTGGCTTCTGTGCAATGGCATATGAAGCAACTTAGCCCGCTGGGCTGGGACAGACTTAACCGGCTTCTGTGGGACATTCTTTCTTCCTCCGTGAGAAAAACGTTTTATGCAGTGCCTGCAAAGAGCCCAACCAAAGCCGAGCGCATCGGCGTATAGCCCGGCGGCGTTACCGTAAAAACGGAACGATAGGGGAATCCCGGAAGGGAGATGTTGAACGTCGCAGGGCAATGACCAGCGCTCCGAATATTTGAAGCTCTGCAGCAGATGAATTTCACCGGCGGGAGTTTTAGGACGCGCGAAGTCATGGTCGCCATCTTCATGCTCGTTGCGTACACAGTGCGGAAAAGGACAGCGGCGCTTTTTCATGTGCGCCTCTCAAAAAAAAGACTGACGGGAGTACCGCCTGTTAGTCCCGCCAGTCGCGTCCCGGAAATAAGGTGATCCGGGTCAAAATTGAAACATCTCATGCTGCGGCCTCCAACGCTTTATGGCGCTGCGCCTGGAATGACCGAAGTCTCTGTGCAGCTGCTTTGTAGGGAACCGGCTGACGGCGCGGCGTGATATAGAAGCCATCCTCATAGACCATCATCCGGATTTCGAGACTAGAAAAACGTTTTGAGTCCTCTGCTCTTCGCTGAGATGAGCGAATGCGCTCACACTCACGCAATCCCGCCGGCGTTAACCCGAAGCGCGTTGGATAACAACGGCCGTATTTTTTGTAGAGACCTTTGGCCCCGGCGATCGAGACTTTTATGCCGCGCCGACTCAATCGTCCCTGAATAAGAATGGCTTCATGGTGTCTCTGGAAACGCTCATAGGCGCGCGCATTGATCAACACCCTGTTGTCAGCGGTGGATTGACGCCAGTAGCTCTCATTCACTTCAGGATTGTTTTTCCGCCAGCTCTTTAAATACTTGGTTTTGTATTCACGGCGGTGGCCGCGCTCCTGTTTGTTGTTGCACTCCTTACAGCGCGCGCGCAAAAGGATATCGCCTGTACGCCGTTCGCGAATCACGATCATTTCGGAGATCGGCTTCTCCTTGGTGCATTTACGGCAGACATGTTTTTCTGGAAGCTGCTGGATAGTTTTGAATCTCATCCGCGCTTCCTTTCTTCTGCGCGGCAATAGCGCATGGTTCCGCCGTGAAGTGTTCCCTGGCAACAAACCGGCCAGCCGGATTGCAGATACTTAATGACCAAACCGAAATTGAGATCCTGGGAGCGGGTGCAGTTGTCGCAGACCATAAAGCCGGTTCCCATCCGCTCGGCGATGGAGTCCTGAACTTTTAAAACTCGTGCAGGAAAAACCCTGCCTCCAATGTGGACGGAAGGCGTAGCTGGTTCAGGCACAGAAGCAGGCGGCTTTCTTTTCCCGCGAAGCCAGTTCATCGCGGCTCTCCCTCGTCGATTACCGGGCGCAACATTTGCTGGCGCAGGATGGAAAGCTCGACCAACTTCTTTAAAGCGCCCGGCCGGGCGCGTAACTTCTGTAACGCAGTGTGCTGCAGAGAGGCCACACATTTTTTACCGCGCTGAACGTCGGTGTAGCCCATGGCTACCGCGACCTCTTCATACGTCATGGCGTAGTAGTGCAAAGGCAGAGGCTCTGGTTTAGGCATGAGCTAGGCCTCCTTGAAAATTGAAAAGGCTTATGGGATTCGCCGCGTGATTCCGCCTGTAGTCCAGCGCTGCCAAAAAGCCCTGGGGAACTATTTGGAGGGGGTGTTGGACTCCCGCAGGCGTGTCGGACAATTGAGCGAGCTTTATGGGATTATGCGTCGCTCCACCGGATGACCCCGCCGGTGTGCCGGACAAAAAATTAAACGCGCCAGGACGCCACTTCGAATAACTTCCCGGCGCGTTGCAGAGTACTTCGCCTTCATCTCCTTTGCTTGGATTTTCCACGCTGGCGTCATCTGCTGGTTTCCCAGCGGCCATTAACAATGACGCCCTCGTGGAAGCTGGAGCGGAAGGCAGGATTTGAACCTGCGTGACAAACGGGGACCGCATCGCGACGGTATTCGTCTGCGCTCGACCAGGCTGAGCCACTTCCGCAAAATCGCCGGCGGGGACGAGGGAACCCGGAAGTTCGCCCGCCGGCACTGGCTGACAAAAAACCTCCCCGCAACTCTGCCGCCACGGCAGATATAGTCCCATGGGAGGCTGCACGGACCTGAGTGCGCCAGTAAAAGTATTCATTTGCGCTTCCTCGCGCCAGTCTTCTTAGGCTTAACAAATTCGGCCTTAAGAGTCGCTGCTCTCGCCAGCTCCAGCCAGGTTTGTACCTCAGAGTCTCGAAGTACACCTCCCGGAGTATGGGATCGAACCATAAGGGACACTCCAGATTTCAATGCTTCCAAAACCACGTGCATGGGATGTTCTGGACATGCCGAGATGTGAAGCTTCAACGCATCAGCCATGCTTGTGGGAACTTTGTCTTTAGGCCCGTAACGATGGCCGCAATACACGCAGCTGATGTACATGCCAGATTGCAGATCATCAATCCACCGGCGCAGCCGCGTATTTTCCTGTTCAAGCTGCAGGAGATTCAATGCGTTCTCCTCTTTAACAGGAACTCGTCTGGATGGTACGGCCGCTCCACAACTTCCGGGCGCAACTGCGAATCCTTCAGCAGCCTAAGGAAGGCTTGCGCATCTTTAATGTCGCGGCGTTTAAATTCTTGCGAGAGCCACACCGCGTCCGGGGTATAGTCGAGCGCAATTTCTAACTTTGCCGGCAGCAGCAACGAAGGAACCAACTCATTCAAGCTGATAATCGACGTATTGCCTTTCCGAATTCTCTCGATGTTGCCGGGCTCAAGCACCAGCGCGACTTTGTACACATCTTTAGAATCCACAAATCCCATCTTGATCATGCGGCCCTCCGGGCGTGGATCTGGCGACCGTGACGAAGCCGGACAATCTGGCGCCGCCTTTTCTCGCGTTCATGGACGCGATGTTTACGTACGCAGTGAGGGTTGCTGCAAACGTTCTCGCGCGAGTTGATCCAGGAGCAAGTGAAGTGGGTCTTCCCTTCCTTCACCCGCGCCAGCGCAACGTTCTTTAATTTGCGGACGCTATTAAGGGTGGACATGAGCTGGCCCATGGAGAGAACACAAGCGTGGTTCTCAGTGCAGCGGCAATAGCGGCAGACTCCGCGGCGGCTGCTCATTGCTTCTCCCAAGGTTGTGGCCGGAGAAGCTCCCAAGTCTCACACGTTATTAATCCCGCTTTTTTGGCAGCCTTTGCAGATACAAGAAATTCATAGCGGGCATCGCTCTCGCGCTCAAGTTGAGCTGACCATTTCTTATTTGAGTAATCATTCCGCGCGAAGCAACAATCTACAAAAGTAATACAGCGATCCATAAAGCCACGCTCGGAATAAGCGATTTCTCTGGGAAGAGGGGAAAGAGAGAAAAAAGCGGACGCGGAAGAGCCGATAGATTGATTTGCCGTTTCCATATTTGCCGTTTCCTGTGCTCCTTTTTAAAAACCCGAGTGCCAATGCCACTTTGGCACCCGGTACGAACCAGCGAGGAGCGCGCTGGACCAGAGGGTTGAGAGGACCGATACGTCACGCTGATTTTCATCAACGCCGCAAAAACACGCATCGCCCTCTCAACGGCGAAAAAACATTTACACCAACAAACGAAATTCTTGTGCGATACAGCCCTTGAGTTCGAGCAGTTGCATAAGCTGACTGGTGCGGGATTGCGAATAACCCATGGCGGTCGCGACATCATTTACGGGCGGACGCTTGGTGCCGTAACGTTTTTTCAGCTTGTGCAGTGTTTCCAAACATTTCAGTTCGGCTTCTTTCAATTCAGGCCTGGTACCAGGAGTTGCCACTTTGTTTCCTCCGTGACGGTGACATTAACTCACTGTCATAGTGAAAAACCAAGTTACTCCGGTTTGGTGGTGTTTGTCAATAAATATTCAAGGAATATTGACAACACTATGACAGTCAGCTAGAGTTTGACTCCGCGTCACTATCAAATGTGACCGTCACAGTGAAACAATCATGGGCCTTCCGCAGCGCAAACCGCCTTCAGGAGTCAACGTTCACGGTGTTATTGTTAGCACCGAGAGAGCCGCGCCCGTACTGCCATCCGCCAGGAGCAATGAACAGATGGCCAGAGGGCGATATCAATGTCCAACGCCAAAGGTGGAAAACGGCTGGTGGTACATCCGGTACCGGATTGATGAATTCGGGACTGATGGCGAGCTTTACCGTCCGCAACGGTATAAGCGCTTGGCCGAAGCCGATACACCCAGACGCGAGGTTTTAAAACGACGGGACGAATTTCTCGCCCCGTTTAACAGTGGCGCAATCAACGCAGGAGCAGCCGTTAAATTCTGCGATTATGTGACCCACACTTACGAAATAACCGACCTGCCATTACTGGAAAACGGCAGCAGCCAGGACAGCTACAAGAGTGTGATCAAAACCCATCTACTGCCGGCGTTTGGAAAGATGAAGCTGCGCGATATCACGCGGCAGTCCGTCCAGGCGTTTTTTACCAAACTGGCAGTTACTCCCAAGAAGATCCGCGTGGGGAAGAAATTTCGCGTGGAAATCTTAAGCCTGGAAACGCGCAAGAAGATCTGGACGGCGCTTTCAGCCATTCTGGCTTCGGCCATCAATTACAAACACATCACGGAAAACCCGGCCAAGAACATCGAGATGGGCAACGATCGAGTAGGCAAGCAGGTGAACTTTGTAACGCGCGATCAATTTTTCGCGCTCTTGAAGTTGATCAGCGAGCCTTATGCGTCCGCGATCTTTGTGGATGTGTTGACCGGCTTCCGGGCCAGCGAACTGTTTGGACTCACGTGGAAGAATGTGCACAAGCATTCCATTACGATCGAGAAAAAATATTCGCGCGGATACTGGGGTCAGCCCAAGAGCAAAGCGAGTAATGCCACGGTCAGCGTTCTGCCGGCCGTGATCGAGCGCATTCATTCGCTGAAAGGATTGAAGGTCAGTGTGAAAGCGGGAAGGGCAGTACGAGTCGTAAACGTGGTGAAGTCCTGCGGTCCTGACGACCTGGTCTTTCAATCCGTCTATAGCGGAGGGCCGATGTGCTCCGACAACATTCGCAACCGGCATATCAAGCCGGCGGCGAAAATTCTCGGCATTCCCTGGGCAAACTGGTTGTGCCTGCGCCGGTCCACTGCCACTTGGCACAAGAAGTCCGGAAACCACGTGAAAGACGCTCAGGCTTTTTTACGTCACAGCAAAAGCAAGACCACGCTGGACATCTACACCCTAACGGAAGACGAGTCACAGCGAGAAGCGCTGGCCCGCCTGGAGCAGTACGCAGGCCTGGAGAGGCCGGCCGGTTTTTCGCCGGACCAGCGGACGCTGTGGGACGATCCGGGAACGATTATTGCGGAAGGCTCAAAGCTGGTGAACTGAACTTTTACTGCACATTAACTGAACAATAAAACCGCCTTATTGTGAGGCGGATTCAAAGCCTGAGACGGAAATGATTAAGAAATCGACAATAGAATCAAAGGGTTGGATTGGTGGACCTGGTCGGGATCGAACCGACGACCTCT
>DASZMF010000329.1:0-11741 GCA_035552035.1 Candidatus Angelobacter sp. | reverse complement strand
GCAAAGCGGAGTCCGTTGGGGCGGCCAAAGTTTCTGCAGGCATGAGTGATCCGAAGCCTGCCTATCAAGCGCGGCTTAAGGAAATTGTCGATCTTCCATTGATCAAGGCTTCAGGGCTCAAGATTGTGTTTGATCCACTCTGGGGCGCGGCTCGGGGATACTCAGATGAATTGCTGCGCGAGGCTGGAGTTCCCGTGGCTACAGTCCATGACACGCGTGATGTGCTCTTTGGCGGACATGCGCCGGAGCCGGAAGGGCATCTGCTGAACGAGATGCGCCAGAAAATGAAAGAGACCGGCGCACGCATTGGCATTGCCACTGACGGAGACGCGGACCGTTTCGGCATCGTGGACGAAGACGGAACTTTTATCCAGCCCAATTACATTATTGCAGTCCTGTTCGATTATCTGGTGGAGACGCGCGGCTGGAAAAATGGAGTGGCAAAATCGGTTTCCACCACTAATATGATTAACGCTCTGGCAGAGCACCATGGCGTACCGCTGTATGAAACTCCGGTGGGATTTAAATATATTGGCGAGTTGATCAAGCAGGACAAAATCGCTATCGGCGGAGAAGAGAGTGCAGGACTTTCCATTCGCTATCACGTTCCGGAAAAAGATGGAGTGCTGGCCGGCCTGTTGTGTTGTGAAGCTGTGGCACGCAGAAAAAAGTCGATTGGGGAGCAGATCAAAGATTTATTTGGCAAAGTAGGTTCCTTTTACGACCAACGTGACAACTTCCGCTTGACGCCGGAAGTGAAAGCGAAGTTCACTAGTAAGATAAAGACTGATCCGGTTGAACTCTCCGGCCGCAAAGTAAAGCAGCTGGTAAGAACAGACGGGTTGAAGCTGATTCTGGATGACGGATCGTGGGTTTGTTATCGCGTATCTGGAACGGAACCGGTGGTTCGAATTTATTCTGAAGCCAAGTCTGAACAGGACCTGGCCAGGTTAGCCAAGGCAGCGCAGGATTGGATCAACGAGTAATGTTAAAAAACATCAAAGCCGGAAGGGAATTGCTGGAGAGCCTGCGCGGCAAGCTGGCAACGGCCGGCATTGTGCTTTTGCTTTGCGTGGTTGGATATCACGCGGTATTCGGCGCCAATGGCTTGCTGGTATATGAACAGAAGCGCAGGGAATCCCAACAGCTTGAGCTCCAGATCAAATCACTGCAACAGCAAAATAGCAGCATGGAGCTTGAAAATAAAGCTTTAAAGAGTGACCCGCAAACTATTGAAAAAGAAGCGCGTGAACGGCTCCGCTATGCCCGCCCGGGTGAGTTTGTTTATACTCTGCCTGTCGCTCCGGTTACACCCGTTCGCCAAAAGAAATAATTTTCTCCCTCGACCAATGGCCGTCGAAGCTGTTCTCTGTATCTTTTCATCCTGATGACTTCGTGGCCATTGCCAAGCTAAAATCCCTTGAGGAGACAAACCGCCAATGAAGAAATTTCTGTTCGTGATAATGGCAATTGCATTTGTGGCAACTGGATCTTTTGCCAAAGACAGCAAACCTAAAACGGTCAAGATGAGCGGCTGGGTGAGCAATGATAAATGCGGAGCCAAGGACATTGACAATGCCGCCTGCTCCAAGAAGTGCGTCGGCAACGGCTCAAAGCTGGTATTTGTTTCTGAAAAAGATAAAAGCGTAATCAACGTGGACAACGAAGATGCCTTGAAAGGGCATGAGGGGCACCACATCAGCGTCATCGGCAAAATGGACAGTGGCATGCTTCACGTAGATAGCGTTGCCATGCTGAAGCAGTCGGACGACATAAAAAAGTAAAGCAGCCATGGTTGAGAGTTACAGCGGGCGGCTATTTGGCCGCTCTTTTTTTGGGTTCATCTACTCTGATCTAAGGTTACTTTGGTGTTCAATGTAGGGTGTCAATAGCTCATTAGAATTCTCAAAAAAGGGTTATGATTGCGGCATATATGGTCCTGATATTTAGAAAACATAGCTTAATTCCGGTATGGCTTTGTGCGGTGGCTTTCGTGCTTCTGCTCTCTACTGGTTGTGTAATTTCTCCCAGACGCACCCTGGGAGACACAAACCCTACACCAACGCCAACCGCGACGCCGACGCCAACGATTTCGCCGACGCCAACTCCCGTCTCGGCTGTCCCAACGGGCAAGCTGTATGTGTCAAACAGCAATGACAATTCCATCTTCCGTTTTGATAATGCATTTACAGCCACTGGAAACGTTGCGCCCGCCGCTACCATAAGCGGGGGCGCCACTACGCTGAGTTCTCCGGCCTTCATTACGCTGGACTCCGTGAACGACCGGCTATTTGTGGCCAACAACGGCGGCGCTGGAGTCTTGATTTTTGACAACATCAGCACGAAGACCGGAAGTATTGCACCGGAACGGACTATTACCGGTCCGCTGATTGCACCGACAGACGTTGCGGTTGATACTGCGAAGGATCTGCTTTACGTGGTGGACGATACAGAGATTTATGTGTTTGCCTCAGCTTCAACCGCCACTGATCCTATCTCTCCAATACATGACATCACGGTAAGCTTCGCCGTTTCAGGCATTTTTATTGATTCAGCTAATGACCGGCTTTACGTGACGGACGCCGCCGGCAATGATGTTCAGGTTTATAACAGCGCCAGCACGCAAGACGGACCACCTACCGTTGCCCGCACACTGCAAGGAGCAAACACGCAGTTATCGAATCCAGCGAGCATTCTGATCGATGGTTTAGGAAGACTGATTGTGACCAACGGCGGAAATGGCGGAGCAACGGCGCCAAGCATCAATATTTATGCAAATGCGGCGACACTGAATGGCAATACGGCTCCATCTGCGCAGATAAAGGGAGCCGCCACACTACTGTCTGCTCCAGACCAACTAGCACTGGATATAACCGGTACAGGCACACTCTACAATGCCGATTCCGGTGCTGCGCACGTAGCTGCTTTCACCGGTCTTAACACGGCAAACGGCAACGTTACACCGGCGCGGGTCATTTCCGGAGCAAGTACGGGATTATCAGTGGCAGGAAGGCCAGAGGGCGTGGCTATAGACATTACGCGTTAAGCGGGCTTAACGCGGTTTCTTTTGACTGGCCTGTTAGCTGCATGCTAGCAGGCCTTTTTCTTTTATCGAACCACCTTTTATCGAACCACGCCTTGCAAAGGTGAACTGGCGGTAGCGTAGAGCTTTCTTGGCATCCTGCCGGCAAGATAGGCGGCGCGTCCGGCGATGATCGCATGATTCATGGCTTCCGCCATCAGAACCGGATCGTCAGCATTGGCGATTCCGGAGTTCATGAGCACAGCGTCCGCGCCCAGTTCCATGGCGATGGCTGCGTCAGAGGCTGTTCCTACACCTGCATCCAGAATGAGCGGAACTTCCGTGATCATCTCACGCAGAATCTGAATATTGGCAGAGTTCTGGATGCCCATGCCGCTGCCAATGGGCGCGCCCAGGGGCATAATGGCGCTTGCGCCGGCGTCCAGCAGCCGCTTGGCCACTACGATGTCATCCGAGGTATAAGGCAGAACGGTAAAGCCTTCCTTCACCAGAACTCGCGTGGCTTCAATGGTGGCCTGAACATCTGGATACAGAGTTTTCTGGTCGCCAATCACTTCAATTTTGACCCAGTCAGAAATGCCAACTTCGCGGCCAAGGCGGGCAGCGCGGATGGCCTCTTCCGCCGTATAGCAGCCCGCGGTGTTAGGAAGCAGAAAATATTTTTTGGGATCGATGAAGTCGAGCAGCGATTCTTTGCTGCGATCAAGGTTCACGCGCCGCACGGCGACGGTGACCATTTCTGCGCCGCTGGCCTCAATGGCGCGCGCTGTTTCCTGTCCTGATTTGTATTTGCCGGTGCCGACGATCAGGCGCGAGTTGAATTTTCGCCCTGCAATGGTGAGGGAATCCGTAGCCATAATTCTTATTGTAATGAATCTTTTCGCGTGGGCAAATTCCGGACGGAAAGCATGATTTACGCGGCTTATCCTACAGGCGCAATCTCAACCGGGTGTGGCTCTTGATAAAGCTGATTAATTTGATCTTTGTATTTGGCCTCAATCACGCGGCGCTTCAGCTTGAGTGTGGGAGTGATTTCACCCGTCGCCACGGTAAATTCGTCGGGCACAACCACGATCTTCTTGATGGTCTCAAAGTGTGCCAGCTTTTTATTCAGGTCTTCAACGATTCCTTTATAAAGATCGCGCACTTTGCCTGACGCCACCAGTTCCTGCCGGGATTGATAGGTCACTCCGTTTGCATGCGCCCAATCTTCGAGCAAAGGGAAATGCGGCGAGATGATCACGGAAGCGTACTTGCGCGTGTCGCCTATGACGGCGGCTTGCGCGATTAGTACGTTGGCTTTCAGGGCATTCTCAATCGGCTGAGGGGCGATAAATTTTCCGCCCGAAGTTTTAATCAGGTCTTTTTTGCGATCAGTGATGTGCAGGAAGCCGTCGCTATCGAGTTCGCCGATGTCACCGGTCTTGAACCAGCCATCCACAAATGAGGCGCGGGTTTCGTCCGGCATTTCCCAATAGCCTTTGAATACGGTTGGGCCTTTGACCAGGATTTCTCCGTCTTCAGCAATTTTGAGTTGCAGGCCAGCGTTCACTTTGCCTACGGAGCCGATCTTGAATGCACCGGGCCGGTTCACGGAGAGCGTTGGAGAGGTTTCAGTAAGGCCGTAGCCTTCCATGATGGGGATACCCATGGCGCAAAACCATTCCGCCATGTCTTTTCCCAGAGGCGCACCGCCGGAGAAGTATCCCTTGCTACGCCCGCCAAAGCCCTGGCGTATTTTGGAAAAGACCAGCTTGTTCGCCAGCTTCCATGCCGGACTGGTGGGCGTTTCATCCTTGGAGATTTCCTGCATGTGCTGCTGGCCTACATGAAGTGCCCAATCAAAAATCTTGCGCTTCAAGCCGCGGCCTGCGCGACGCTCAGCTTCCTGCCGGATCTTTTCATAGACACGCGGGACGGCAACGATGATGGATGGACGCACTTCCTGCAGCATCTGGGGTAATTGATCAAAAACCGCGCAATACGCAAGCGATACGCCTTCCAGATAACAGACGTAGTCAACGTGACGCGCCGTTACGTGAGAGAGGGGCAGGAAAGAAAGATAAACGTCGTCAGGCGACCACTTGGTCTGGCTGCTGGCCATGACAGCGCAACTAGAAAGATTGCCGTGGCTGAGCATTACACCTTTTGAGGTGCCAGTGGTCCCTGAAGTGTAGATCAGCGTGGCAATGTCGTCTGGCGTGATCTGGAGGGCCTGTGCGTCGAATTTTTCGTCGCGCTCTGTGGGAGCATCTTTTATGAGCGACCACATGGGGATGACGTTTGCTTCAGCAATATCGTCCATGACGACGATTTTTTCGAGTGAGGTCTTTGCCTGGATGGACTGTACCTTCCTTAGCTGCTCGAGCGTGGAAACAAATAAAACTTTGGCGCGGGAGTTTTGCAGGAGATAAAGCGTCTGGTCGGCGGTGAGCGTGGCGTAAATCGGTACGTCAATAATGCCGGTGGTGACACAGGCAAAATCAGCGATCATCCACTCCGGGCGATTTTCACTCAGGATGGCGACCCGATCACCCTTCTGGACGCCCCATTGCTTCAAGACGCGGGCCAGTGCGACCACGTATCCATAGAGCTGGCGGGAAGAGATGACCTGCCACGCAGAGCCGCGCTTAAACATGACATGTTTATCCATGTCACGCCCGATCGACGCATAAAAAATGTCAACCAGAGTCCTGGTATCCATAACTTTAAGAGCCCGTTTCTACCCCTTTAAGCACAATGGCCACAACTGAGTCGGTCAGGCTGGAGAGGTGATAATCGCGATCACGGTCGCGGTCTGAAAGGATCCACGTAGTTACTATCTCATCCACGGCTCCAAAGAAGCAATGGGCTGCGATGGTGATGGAGATATCTGCGCGAAAGACGCCTGCCTCCTGGCCTTCGCGCAAAACGCCTTTGATCACGTCAAAGTATTCCACCAGAAGATTATGGGAAAACTGGCCAAGAAACTTGGCGCTATGCCGCAACTCAGTCTGGAAAACAATGGCCAGGCTACGGTTTGATCCCAGGGCCTCAAGATGGAGAAAGGCCATGCGGCGGAGCTTTTCCCGGGGATCCTCAACCTGCTGCAGCGAGCTGCGCGCCCTTTGAATAAAACGATGGAAAGCCGAGTCAATGGCGGCCATGAGCAGTTCGTCTTTATTCTTGAAGTAAAGATAGATCGTGCCGTCTGCCACGCCGGCGCGGTCAGCAATTTCAGCTACCCGGGAATGGAAAAAGCCATGTTCTGCGATGACTTCAATCGCGGCATCCAGGATGCGCTGAGATTTATCTGAAGTCCCGTTTGCTGATCTTGTAGCCGCTTGTGAGGGCCGTTTCACCATGAGAGAACCTTGAATTTACTTGGATTTACAGGGTAGCGCAATGTCTATTTCTGCGAATCGAGCGTGGAGGCATAAGTTTCCGCTTGAGAATTGCCCCTTTGGGTGTAGGATGCGCGGTACAGCAGCGCAGGGCAGGAATGGGGCCTGGGTTTAAGGCCAAAAGCTTGTCGAAAGGTGAAAGACATGAAGATGTTATTGATTTGCATTTTTTGCGGGATCGCTACGCTCACGATGCAATCTCCACTCATGGGGCTTTATGTGCCCGCACTGAAAAGTGACAGCCAGGAAATTTTGATTCTTTTTGCCCGGCAAGCCGATGATCCTGTTCACATCGTCCAGGCTTCTTTAGGGGCTGACAATACACTGCTGGATGCGCTGCTGGAAAACAAGAACCATCAGAAGATCAAGAGTTACCGCTTTGGCTGGATAGCGGTGAAGAAAGATGACGTAAAAATTGGCAAAGGCGAACTGGTGCCAGTGCCGGAAAGTGTGGATACGGCTTCAACCTTTACCGTCACCGGCGAAGGAGCATCAACCAAGGCCGATCTGGCAAAACATCCGAAAGCGCTGGTACTGTATGTGGCTGAACTGCAATTTCAGGATGGAACCCAATGGCAGATTGATCCAAAAAAAATCAGAAAAGAAGCCACAGAGATGGCCAGGTAATTTTTTTGCAAAGCAAATTTCTTACTGCTAGTGCGGGTGTTTTAGATACCAATCAAGAAAACTGCGAAATGCTTTTCCCCGGTGGCTGTGTTCACGCTTCTGTTCCAGAGAGAGTTCAGCAAAAGTTTTGTTAAGAGCAGGGAAGTAAAACAGCGGATCGTATCCGAACCCCAGTGTGCCTTGCGGAACAGTACGCAACTCGCCATGGGCCTCGCCGGTAAAGGTGCCAAGGGTGGCGCCATCGCGCGCCAAGGCGATTACGCAAACATATTTTCCTGCAAAATGGCCATCCGGCAAACGTTCTAACTGGTTGATAAGCGCTAGATTGTTGTCCTGGTCGCTGGAGTTTTCATGGGATGCGTCGCCGGATTCGAGCATGGCTGCGTAGCGGGCGGAATAAACGCCGGGAGCGCCATTGAGGGCGTCCACTGAGAGGCCGGAGTCTTCGGCCAGAATCAGCTCTCCAGGCGCGAAACCGCTGTAATATTCCGCCTTAATGCGGGCATTTTGCTCGAAAGTTATGCCATCCTCAATAGCAGGCGGAATATTTGCAAGTCCGGGCAGGGGACCAAGCGCCAAAGAAAAAGATTGCGCGGCCTCACGAAACTCTCGTACCTTGCCTGAATTGGAGGTTGCTAGATAGATTATGGGCATAAGCATTTTCACCAATGAATTGTAAATATTTATAAAGACCAGAAATTATAGGAGTTGACGGAATGAAACGGTTTTACGCAATTTTAGTTTTAGCACTCGCGCTCACGCTGGCTGGCTGTGTGATCTCTCCCAGGCGGACGCTTGGTGGCTCAGGCACGGGCAGCGGCGGCGGGACGACCCCGGGAGGTACTGGCGGACAGTTGTACGTTACAACTCCGAGTTCAATTCTGCGCTTTAGCAGTGCGGAAACCGTCAACGGCAACACAGCCCCCACGGCCACGATCACATCGACTGCATTTTCCTCATTGCAACGGATCGCGGTGGATGCAGCCGCTGATCGTTTGTATGTTGTCAGCCAGGGAACCAAAGCCATACTGATTTTTGATAATGCATCTACCTTAACGGGAAACGTTACGCCTACACGTGCCATTGTTGGCAATGCGACTGGAATGGCGAGTCCCTTTGACGTTGCCGTGGATACGGTCAATAATCTTTTATACGTGGCGGACGGTACGAACATTCTTTTATATAATCCCGCTTCCAGCAGCAATGGCAACGTTCCTCCAGCAAGCACGATCAACACGACTGTCACTATTGGCGCCATTCTTGTCGATGGAACTAACAATCAGCTTTACTTTACCGATCCCGGAGATGAGGCAGTTGATCGGCTGGATAGCGCGAGCAGCCAGTCTTTTGTGGGAATAGTGGGCGGAGCCATTGCCGGCGCTGACACCAAGCTATCCCAGCCACGGGGACTGGCGCTGGATATTTCAGGCCGGCTGATTGTGACTAATTCCGTGGCGCCGATCAGCATTACTACTTATGCCAGCGCAACCATTGCTACAGGCGATGTAATTCCATTTGGCGATATTGCCGGCAGTAGTACTGAGTTGCAGTCGCCGCAACAGATTGCACTTAATAACGATGTTTCCAATGGCGAGCTTTACGTCGTGGACCCGGTGGCCTCCAGCATTATCATCTATACCAACGTTTCTACTACGCAGGGCAATCTGGTTCCTACGCGTGTTATCAATGGATCCAATACAGGACTCGCGTTGAACGCTATCAGGGGGCTGGCATTGGATACCACGCGCTGAATGTGGAGTTGGGTTTATGGGAATTCTGTTTAGTGAACTCCCAGCATGCCCCATGCCGCAACGCCGATTCCAATAATGGTGGAGATGAAAGAAAGCTGCCAGAAGAGCTTCATCTCCGCCAGCAAAGCGATGGAGCAGAGAACGATAGAGATTTCCAGAAATAATTCCGCGCCATCGTAAAAATCAGCACGGCGTTGTGTCAATTTCATTTCCGTATCTAACTCCAACGCTTTTTCGCGGATTTTATCGGTCCCATCTTTGGCAGGTGCTCCATTCTTTGCCGGCTCACCTTCGCGCTCTATTTTGGCTTTTTCTTTAAATTCATTGGCGACTTCCTCTCCCTTGGGAAACAATGCAGCGAGCTTTGCATCGCGATCATACCCTCGGGCGTCAGTCCTTTTTGAATCATAGTTAACCCATTGCGTATTGCGCTCGCCCTGGATTACGCCTTCCTCCGTATGCGCCCGATGTCCAAGCAAAGTGGCCATGGCGAGCAGTACTGCTACAACTGCCATGGTCAGTCCAATTCTTTTTTCGCCGCTGCTGTGCGCGTGTTCCACGCCTTCTTTCAATTCTTCTTCAATGCCCATAATTTTTTATTCTCGAATGTGGATTAAATGAAATCACGATTTTGATTTAACAGATTGGCCGATTAATTCCGGTGCATAAACTTGAGCCTTTTTTGCGGACGCGTGTGGTCCGGGACATCATCATATTTCAGGATGCTGATGGAGCCATCCACTTCCAGCACCGCCAAGGCTGCGTCACCTGTGCAGGATACGCCATGCTCGCGCAGGGCACGGTTCAGCTCGTCCATGGAAATATGTTCTTTGGCCATGTGCGCAGTGATGCACTCGCCGTTGTGAATCAACAGAGTTGGCGATCCCTGGATTAACTTGCGAAAGCGCCGGTTCAAGCCAGAAACTTCAGCCAGCAAGAAATTCAACGCGAGCAGCACTACGGCTGCCGCCGCACCGCCCATGACAGAGGTATCTGGGCCGGTCATGGCGTTTTGTACTGAGTTGCTAAGCAGGAGCAGAAGAGTGAGGTCAAACGGAGTCATCTGCCCGACTTCACGTTTGCCAGTTAAGCGAATGCCCACCAGAACCAGGGCATAAACCACCGTGGTGCGGAGCACGATTTCCAGGACGGTATGCCAGCTTGTGAGCATTCCGCCGATTGTAAAGTCTCAGCGGCAAATTTCATAATCTGAATTTGCGGACGCTTTATCAGGCAGACAGATTTGCAAGGCTTTGTTAGAATAAGTGTGTTGCTTGTTCACGCCTAAGTGCGCCCTTAGCTCAGCTGGATAGAGCGTCTGACTACGAATCAGAAGGCCGGGAGTTCGAATCTCTCAGGGCGCGCCATCTAATCAGTCATTTACCGTTACTGCTTCCATCCTGCTAAAGCCACTGTGGCTGTCACTGTGGCTGTTACATTACGAATTTCTGTTCATTTCTGCGATCGATGATGGATTTTATGCGGCCAAGATCCGGATGCATGTATTCCATCGTCGTTTTAAGGTCTTCATGGCCCATCGTGTCACGCACGAGAGCTGGGTCTTTTGACTCTGCCATCGCCACGGTCCCAAACGTGTGACGGGCACAATAGAGTTTTAAATCATCGGCAATATTCAGCAATCGTGCGATTGACCGAAATTTCCGTTGCAGAGCGCCAAGCTCAAAGTGACCTGATTTAGATTTGCGGGATGGGAACAACCAACCCTCAGTTTGATCACCATTCATTTTGGTTTTCAATATCGGAATGACGCGATTGCTTAATGGAACCCGCCGGCGGGATTTGCGAGTTTTGCCCTTAGGATTGAAATAGTAGAACTCATCCAGGTGCACAAGCTCTCGCCGCATACGGAGGACCTCGCTTGGACGCATTCCAGTGTCGAGCATGAGCGTAAATATCTCACATAAAGGCGCAGGCTCGGATTTCTTGTACCTCCTGTTTTCGTCGCTGTGCTGAATCGCTTTCAGAAGTCGCAGCTCGTTTTCGAGAGAGACCATTGATTCCCGCCGCGGCGCATAAAACAATTTGATTTTGGGAATTTTCCGCACAAACTCTTTTTCAAGAGCCCGGTTGAACGCCCGGCGCAACGTACGTAGGGCGCAATTTGTTGAGTACGGTGAATCGTGAAATTTCGTCGCCTGAATGTCTCCTGCGGTAATCCTGTCCATCCGCATTCCTGCTAGATCAGTGGTGAGGATGAGACGACATCCGCTCGAGTAATCCATTTTTGTTTTAGGCGCCCTATTCATCACGTTCACGAATTCAACAAAATCTTTCAGGTAATCACGAAGCACAGGCGCTCTCTTCAGTTTGATCGATTCGCCGGCTTCGGCTGCAGTAATGGCACGCGCCATTACCTTTTCCGCTTCTCTTTGGCTCCTTCGCCCCGCAACCTTGATGTCCGTACTTTTGCGGCATCGAATCCCGTTCACGTAGAACAGGTAGTGCCAACTGCCTCCACGCTTATATAGCGACATTTCGCGTCTTCTCCTTGCTTGCGCGCACAGAAGAGGTAACGCGGCGACCCGAATCCATGAAGGCATCCAGATCGGCTACATCATACAGTACGCGACCGCGCGGTCTGGAGAAGCGTGGGCCTACGCCCACATAACGCATCCAGCGCAACGTGCTGCCGGGACGCCAGTGTATGCGGCTGCCTCTTTTGTCTTGATCCAGCGCTTTTTGATTGGCTCAGTTTTCGCGGTGGTGGCCATGTGTGATGGCGAGAATGTGCTGCAAGGCAGTAAGAATCAAGAAATGTTACTTTGTCTTACTTCTTACTGGTAATCCCGGCTCTTGTTCCAAGCGCAATGCTGAGAACTGAGTACAATTAACGATTCTCAAATCGTCATATGCGATCACGCTTACTCGAAGGGGAATAAGAGATAAAGTAAGAGTCAAGCGATATTACCCGGTTCT
>DASZMF010000328.1:0-2035 GCA_035552035.1 Candidatus Angelobacter sp. | reverse complement strand
ATACATTTATCTTCTCCAGGATGAGCTCCACCTTTTCAGAGAGGGGTAAGGCGGCCGCTCAGGATATTCGCGATGGAAACGACCCGGAGAAGATCCGCCGCTTTTCGGAAGAAATCCTGAAATTGCGGAAAGATCCAGATCTACTGTCTGAATTGATGCGTGCGAGACTCACCGCAATTTGTGGTGTTCTGCTCAGCGACGACTGCAAAGACCAACAAAAATCCGAAGGTTCTCTATTCTTCTTCGTAGGCTCGGAAGAGGTGTTGTCTGACATTGAAAAACGACTCACGATGCCAAAGCTTCTGCGGCTCTATCCCAGTGACTTTTGGCTCGACTTCCCGGCGGAGTCAGGCCGCTCTGGTCCGACGGTTAAATAGCTGCCTGAAAGGAACTGGCGCTAGATCTTTATCTCTCGTGAGCAACTGCGTCGTACTATTACGGCTTTCGATCGGTCACGCTGAAAGCAATATGGAGCCTCAGGGAGTGGATACTCCAAACGTTCTTTCCGGCATCACTTTCCCGGAGCGTAGAAATAATAATCAGCAGTGTAGCTGGAATTCACTTCATGGTTCAGGGATGAAGCGCTGCACTGGTCCGCTGGTGGGGGCTGCCCGCCCTTGGTGCGGATCCGTTGGACACTCGTGGCGCGGCTGAGCCCACCCTCTCCCGAGTGACCTGTCACACTGACTAACAACCATGGGATTGAATCGGCGTCCGGAGAATCTACCCGCGCTATTGCCTTGCCAGTGATTGAGCTTCCATCATTGTGTTTCCATGAAGGTCCCGCATAATGCTGGCCGATTACCTTTCCTTGCTCGTCGCGGAGCTCAGCTTCTGGAGCTTTTAAAGTCCAGGTGAAAGCGTTGCCGGTACCGGATTGGCACACATATATCTGCGATCCAGACGCATGGACCTGCAGGATAATTTCCTCACTGGCAGGCGCCTTGATTTTGTCCGGCACATCCGGACGCGAAATTGGTTGCCCGATCGTTTGTGTAATAAATCCGAGGAAGAAAGCAGTTTGAAGGAGTATTGAGATCACAGGGTGAAGTTTAACACCAGTGCCACTTCAGAAAAAATTGGCAAATGATTGAGCTTTTCAAGCTCAGGAATAAACATGAGACGAATCTTTTTTCTTTTATGCAGTTCGTTGATCTCGCTGATGGGCGCACGTTACGAACTCACCCTCAAAACCTCTGCAACAAATACCGCGAGGATCCAGCGCAGAAGGTTTAACATTGCCCGCGCGCTGTCCGCTGGCAATCGCATTCTCTAGAAACGTTGCTGCTGCATTTCGTGCGCGGAAGGTTTTGAGTGGAGCGAGTTGGCCGAACTGGCGCGCGTACCGGTAGTGAAAGTTACCACAGAGCGCATCCTCAATCTTTTCGGCAATAACGTTCAGCAGGTGTTCTGCCGCTTCCGTTTCTACATAGAGAACGTAGGCAGGCGCGGAACTAATATCGCAAGCCAGCATGGCAAAAGCCGGCGCGATTTTATGATCGTCAAACGCCCTGCGCAGAATCCCCGCAACATGGGCTTCATTGAGTTTTTCGCCAAACCAATCTGAGACCTGGTCCTGTCGCCCCAAAAAACGAATCAGCGGACAATCATGGATCCGTCCAGTAACCTCAACCAGATCGCCCAGCCGGTAACGATAGAGCCCGCCTCCGGTGGTGACCACCACGGCATATTGCTGTCCCTGTACTAACTCGTGCGCGAGAAGAGGAGATCCCGTTTCACCCGATGTCCCAACCGGAAGAAACTCAAAAAAGTGTGACCGCACTGCCAGCGCACCGCCCTCGTGGCCTGCGAGCGGAAAAGAAACAAAACACTCCGTTGCCAGCAGCCCTTTGCCTTGAATTTGCGACTGAGGGAACTGCGTTTGTAATACGGCTGAAGGCGCGGAAGCATTGGCATCTGTCCAGCAGCTGATGACTTTCAGCTCTGGCCAGAGACGCATGTGCCGTTCAGCTATGGTGTTACTGCGAAGTGCGGCCTTCAAATCAAGAGCGCGACGCCGGCTTCCCGGCGGCGC
>DASZMF010000327.1:0-1655 GCA_035552035.1 Candidatus Angelobacter sp. | reverse complement strand
CACCGGCCCGTTTACCGGGCGCTCCAGCAGCGGCGGCTCGGTCGAATCAATGGCCTGAATCAAAATCGTTGATTGCCCTTGTTCGCGCTGCGAGAACGGAAAAAGACGCAGTAGCTTTTCAAAATGCCGCATCCGGTTTGCCCGGCTGCTCCGCTCCAGCCAAACAGAAAGGGATAGTTGATCTGTCACAGTTTCATGGTATCGCCTGCTTGCGGGTGGAGAATGCCCGGCCAAAACAGATTCGGCGGTAAATGCTTTTACTGAGATACTGGGAGGGTGGTAACTGATCTCGTGCAAATCAAGCGATTCGGCGAAAAGAATCGCGAAGAGAACAAACAGTTACGTTTCTGGATGAAGCGCCATAACTTTGCCGAGCGGCGGCTGAAGGCCATTGCCGAAGACATCCAGGATCAGATCGATTGCACCGCCTGCGCCAACTGCTGCCGCGTGGCGACGACGCCGGTCACTGAGCGCGATGTGGAGCGGCTTTCCCGTTTTTTGGGCTGCAAGCCGGCGGAATTTTTCCGTGACTATACCGATGAATCAGAGGAAGAAGGCCGCATTCTGAAGCGCAACAGTAACGGATGCGTATTTCTCGAAGGCAATCTCTGTTCCGTCTACGCCGCGCGTCCGCAAACCTGTGAGCAGTTTCCACACTTGACCAAAGGAGCCGGCTCGCTGCTCGCCCGCATGTGGCATATGGCGGACCGCGCTGTGTATTGCCCCATTGTCTTCAACACTCTCGAAGCATGGAAGCCTGAGACGGGCTTTAAGGCAGGTCCCAAGAAATGATGAGCATTCTCGTCGTTCTCCTATTGTTCTGTTTGTTTGGCGTGGTGGCGTTCGCCGCTTTTCAATTTTCTGAAGCCCGCCGTTGGCGTCAGACTGCCGCTGAAGCAGCCACGCAAGCTGAGCGCCAGCGCGCGGAGACCGAACACCAGCGCGCGGAGCTTGACCAATCGCGGCAGGCCATCCTTCAGCACGAAGCTGAAGTGGAAAAGCACAGGGAACTGGCGGAAGTGCAGCTCAGGCTGTTGACTCAAACCCAGCGCCAACTCGAAGATAAGTTTGCCGCCCTGGCCTCCGACGCGCTCAAAAGCAACAGCCAGCTTTTTCTGGACCGCAGCCGCGACCAGTTGCAACATCTGGTGGAACCCGTCAACGTATCGCTGCGCCGTTTTGAGGAGCAAGTGCAAGCCATTGAGCGTTCCCGCGTGGGCGCCTATGCCGAGCTTTCGACTCAGGTGACTGTGCTGACTCAGTTGCAGGAAAAGGTGCGCCAATCCACCGACCAACTCAAAACCGCGCTGCGCTCTCCTATACAGCGCGGCCGTTGGGGCGAGGTGCAACTGCGCCGCGTGGTGGAAATGGCCGGCATGTTGGAGTACTGCGATTTTGCCGAGCAGAAAACGCTCTTTGGCGAAACTAACCTGCGCCCGGACCTGATCGTCCGCCTGCCGAATCTCTGCCAGGTTGTGGTGGACGCGAAAGTATCGCTCGAAGCCTATCTGCGCGCGATTGAGGCCGAGCATGAACCGGATCGCCTGCGGCATCTGAAAGATCATGCTAATCAGGTCAGGACTCACGTGAAGTCGCTCGGGGAAAAGGCCTATTGGGAGAGGCTGCCGGGTTCGCCGGAGTTTGTCATCGCCTTT
>DASZMF010000326.1:0-1701 GCA_035552035.1 Candidatus Angelobacter sp. | reverse complement strand
TATCAAAGGCATATTTCAGAAAGTAAGAAACGCCGATAAGTATGGCAATAATGCCAATGCGGTTCAGCCATAGCTTGCCGATCGTCCCTTCCAGATCTGAAGATCGCTTGGCCTGCACAGAAGATGCCTGCGCGGAAGTTGTATGCGCAAAAACTGGCGGAGCCACAGTATTTCTTGGTGTCGCTGCTGGCGCGAGAGTGCGGTCGGTTTCAGCCCTGCTCACGGTAAGCGGTGGTGGAGGTGGTGTTGGAAAAGCCGGCGTGAGCTCAGGCGGCACAAGGGTGGTTCGCTGCACTGCCTCAGTTTTACCTGTCTCTATCCCGGCCCGTTGTTCCAGCCGGTAAATGCGCTCAGTTAGATGTGCCATCTGCGCACGCAGGGCCTCTAACTCATCCTGTGGATTGGGCATGGGCTAAACTATCGCACGATTCGCCGCAAAGGGAAGATTTTTGTTTGTAATCTATTTGTAACTAGCCGTAACTGCTAGTCGGACAATTAGTTATTACAAATTGAACATACCGCTTCCAGCGTCTTCTCACAATCTTCGCGGCTCACATCCATATGCGTGACGAAGCGCATGTTCTCCGGATCAATCCCCGCGGCCAGCACATTTTGCTCCGCCAGCTTGCGCGAAAAATCAGCGGTGTTCATGCCTGTGCCAGTGATATTGAAGACCAGGATATTGGTCTGCACTTTTTTAGGATCAATCTTGATTCCGGCAATCTTTGCCAGTCCTTGTGCCAGCAGTTGTGCGTTGTCATGGTCTTCCTGCAGACGCAACGGCATCTTTTCCAGCGCGATCAACCCTGCCGCCGCCAATATGCCGGCCTGCCGCATGCCTCCGCCCAGCGCTTTGCGATACGCACGCGCCTTCACAATAAAACTTTTACTGCCGACAAGGATCGAACCGACCGGCGCGCCCAATCCTTTTGACAAGCAGAACATCACGGAATCAAATTTCCTGGTGACCGCTGCTACAGGCTTGCGCAGTGCTGTAGCAGCGTTGAAAACGCGCGCGCCATCCAAATGCACTGGCAGGCCAATCTTGTGCGCTTCATCGCAAATCTCATCGGCCACTTCCTGCTTGTACACCGTGCCGCCTGCCATGTTGTGCGTGTTCTCCAGTGACACCAGGCCGGTCTGCGCTTTGTAATAAATGCCGGGCGCAATGCGCTTCTTAATGTCAGCCCAGTTCAGCGCGCCATCTTCACCATATATAGGACGGATGAGGCAGCCGGAAAACGTGGCCAGCATCGCCATCTCATAATTAAAGATGTGCCCGCGCTCTTCGCAGATAATCTCCTGCCCCGGCTGCGTGTGTATCTTGATAGCAATCTGGTTGCCCATGGTTCCCGTGGGAACAAAGATGGAAGCCTCGCGGCCAAATATCTGCGCGGCGCGCTCTTCCAGATGATTGATGGTTGGGTCTTCGCCGTAAACGTCGTCGCCAACTTCAGCCTCAGCCATGGCGCGACGCATCTCAGGCGTGGGCTTGGTGACCGTGTCACTACGCAGGTCAATGGCGTTGCGGGTCTTGGTGGTTTCAACGGTTGAGCGTTCGGGTTGCGCGAGCTTAGTCATGGCTGGAAATGATCTTAGTGCAAGGAGTGAGGGGCTGCAATATTGCGCATGATGAAAAACCTCACCACGGATGACACGGATTACACGGATTTTCGCGGACTGCAAAATCATGTCACGGCT
>DASZMF010000325.1:0-4018 GCA_035552035.1 Candidatus Angelobacter sp. | reverse complement strand
AATATAAGACTTCATGTCCTTGCGATGGACTACGGCATCCAGCATTCCGTGTGAGATCAGAAATTCACTGGTCTGGAAACCTTCCGGCAGTTTCTGGCGGATGGTCTGCTCAATCACGCGCGGACCGGCAAAACCAATCAGCGCTCCGGGCTCAGCAATGTTGAGATCGCCCAGCATGGCGTAAGAAGCGGTCACGCCGCCGGTAGTGGGATCGGTAAGAACGGAGATGTATGGAATCTTGGCGGAATCAAGCCGCGCCAGCGCAGCGGAGATTTTAGCCATCTGCATGAGGCTAACTACGCCTTCCATCATGCGCGCGCCCCCGGAGGCTGAAACAACGATGATCGGTTTTCGATCTTTCAGTGCGCGCTCAACGGCGCGCGTGATCGCTTCACCCACAACTACGCCCATGCTGCCGCCGATAAACGAATATTCCATGGCGCTCACAATGATCGGGCGGCCATTCATGGTTCCCGTGGCATTGATAATGGCATCTTTCAGTCCGCTGGCTGCTTTGCTTTTTTCCAGGCGCGCTTTGTAGGGCCGTGTATCAGAGAAATTCAGCGGATCGGTGGACTCCAGGCTTTCATCCTGCGTTTCAATGCTGTCTTCATCCAGCAGCAGCATAAGCCGCTCGGCGGAACCAATGCGGAAGTGATATTCGCACTTGGGGCAAACATTTAGATTGTCTTCCAGCTCTTTTTTCCAGATGATCTGCCGGCAGCCTTCGCATTTTACCCACAGGCCTTCTGTGCGAACGCGCTTTTCTTCGTTCGCCTGTATCTCACTGGATTCCCGTTTAAACCACGCCAAGATTGCTCACCTTTCCTTCATACATGAAGCTGCGCACTTAATATTCGATGCCGCGTTGCGCCATCACGCCTTTCTCATAGGCGTGCTTTACCTGCTTCATTTCCGTGACCGTATCGGCCAATTCAATAATTGTCGGATGTGCATTCCGTCCCGTCAAGATTACATGCACACTATCCGGTTTCTGCTTTAGAGTCTCCACCACCTTGGCCGGATCGAGCATGCCGTAGGTAATGGCATAATTAATCTCGTCCAAAATCACCAGGTCCCACTTACCAGAGGTGATTGCTTCATGGGCTTCCTGCCAGGCAGCTTCCACCATCCGTACATCTTCAGGGTCAGTTTCCGCGCCGCCCACCTTCACAAAGCCGCGGCCCATCTGCTTCATAATGAAGTTATCGCCAAAAGCCTTTACGGCGTCGAGTTCGCCATAATGCCATGAGCCCTTCAGGAATTGCAGCATCAGGACCTTCATGCCGTTGCCCACAGCGCGCAACGCCGTACCCATGGCAGCGGTGGTTTTCCCCTTGCCCGGCCCAGTATTAACGATGATCAGACCCTTGTGAACGTCGCCCATATTTAATGGCCAGTGTGGTACGGATGGCCCTTTAAGATTGTAAATGCCCGGTAGATTTGTTCCAGCAGTACGACCCGGGCCAGCTCATGCGCCAGGGTCATTTTGCCGAAAGAAAGGATTAAATCAGCTTCGCCGCGGGCTTTGTCACTGAATCCGTCCGCACCGCCGATGGCGAAAAACAGGTTCTGCGTGCCGCGGTCTTGCTGGTCACGCAGCAGCTCGGCAAACTCTTCTGAGGTGAACTGGCGGCCGCGAGCGTCAAGCAAAACGAGCACCGGAGCGGTTCGTCCGGTGGTTCCGGCAGCCAGCTCCAGCAACGCTGGTTCGCTGCTCATCTCATGCGACTCAGTGCCCAGATAGCGCGAAATACGCGTCAGGTATTCGTCTGTAAGCCCCCGAATCGCCGTTTCTTTTGTTTTACCTATCCATGCGATCTGTAGCTTCACCGCGATTTCCGCGCCTTCTTTTTACTCTTGCTCACCACCTTGGCGCGAACGGCTTTGCGCGGTGCCAGCTTTTTCTTAGCGGCTTTCTTCACAGCTTTTTTTCCGGCTTTTTTCTTGTCTTTTTTCTTAATGACAGGCTTCTTCGCGACAACCTTCTTTTTCGCAGCAGCACTCTTTTTCGCGGCAGATTGCTTCTTCGGCTCAGCCTTGGCCAGGTCTGCCGGGGTCAGCTTGCGGGCTGACTTCCACAGGCGCTCCAGGTCATAAAACTTGCGCGCCCGCTCTGAGAAGATATGCAGGACGAAATCAACGTAATCCAGCAGCACCCACTCTGCCTGGTTGTAGCCTTCCATGCTGGCGGGGCGCTCGCCAATTTCCTGCATCTGTTTCTGCACGTCATCGGCAATGGCCTGCAGCTGCCGTGGATTGGTTCCGGAACAGACGATGAAATAGTCTGTAAATGCTCCGCTGTTTTTGTCCATTTCCAGAATGACGATGTCTTCGCCCTTCTTGCCTTCAATGGCTTTAACCGCGCGCGCAACTTGCTGTCTGGTCTGTAAACTCATCCGTTCTTATGGCTCCTGCCTGCATGCCCATGCTGTGGGGCATCCTGAAAAGATAGCATTTTGTCGGTACTAGCGCCGTTTCTTTCCGCGCTGCTGCCGCCTGTATAAAGACGCTCTTTCTTTATGTATTCCGCCACCAGCTGTGGCACGTAGCGGCTCAAGTGCTTTACCGGTTTGCTTGCCGCTGCGCGAATCTGTGTGGACGAAACTTTCTCATGCACTTCACCCAGCAAATGGGCCGTCGCGCCCATCACAGCAATTGTTCCATCACTTTGTTGCTGGCGCCCGTTTTTGTGTGCCAACGCCCGCAACATCAGGTCAGTAGGACGCAAAGACTGCGGCAGCGCGCGGCCTACGTCCGCCAGCGAATATCCGGGGCGGCTTACGACAATAAACTCAACCTCTGCCAGCAATTCTTCTGGCTGCCGCCAGGTGGCGATGTCTTTGAACGCGTCAATGCCGATCAGAAAATACAGCTTGTCTGTCTTCTTGAGCATGCTCTTGAGCCGACGGACTGTGTTTATGGAATAATTTGGCTGGCCGGTACGCGCGTCCAGCAATGATGGCACAAAGCGCGGATCATGCGCCGTGGCCAGTGCCAGCATGGCAAAACGATGCTGAAAGTCTGTCAGCTTTTTCTTTTGCTTATGCGGCGGAATATCGGCGGGCGTAAAGTACACGCGCCCCAGGCCGAATTTCTCCGCGGCAGCTCGCGCCACTGCCAGGTGGCCAAGATGCACCGGATCAAACGTGCCGCCGAATAAAGCAATCTTCATGCGCTTACCGGCTCTGCCTCTTCTTGAACATCCGTTGTTTTGAAACGCGCTTCCTGTTTTCTTCCTTCTTCTTGGCTTTGCGTGCTGACCTCACTGGCTTGGGCGCCGGTGGATGGTCTTCCGCAAAGGTGCCTGCTCGACTAGCCGCCACTCGCTTGCCCAGCGCATACTTCAGCTCAGGAATGCCTTTGCCGGTTACGGCAGAGATTTCATATAGCACGAGCTTCTTCTTTTTGCATAGCTTGCGCAGAGCCTCAAGCTTTTCCGGATTGGCTACGTCAATCTTTGACGCCACCACCACCATCGGCTTCTTTTCCAGATCGGCGCCAAAGCTCTTTAGCTCGTCCATGATGACCTTGAAATCAGCCAACACGTCAGGCCGGCCGCTGGAGTCAGAAACGTCAATCAGGTGCGCGAGCACCCGCGTGCGCTCAATGTGCCGCAGAAACTGGATTCCCAGGCCAGTGCCCGTATGCGCGCCTTCAATCAAGCCAGGAATATCCGCGACCACGTAGCTGTCTTCGTGCGGCGAATCGCCAATCGTCACCACGCCAAGGTTCGGCTGAAGAGTGGTAAACGGATAGTCGGCAATCTTCGGCTTGGCCGCTGAGATTCGGGAGACCAGAGTTGACTTGCCCACATTGGGATAGCCGACCAGTCCCACGTCCGCGAGCAGCTTCAGCTCCAGCCGCAGAGTTTTTTCTTCTCCGGGATAGCCCGGCTCATGCTCTGTGGGAGCCTGATGCGTGCTGGTGGCAAAGTGCTGATTGCCACGTCCACCGCGGCCGCCGTGTGCCACTACTACACGCTCATCAGGGTGAGAAAAATCGTGGACTTTCTCGC
>DASZMF010000324.1:0-5383 GCA_035552035.1 Candidatus Angelobacter sp. | reverse complement strand
TGACGATCAGGCTTACTGGGTTTGCATTGGAATCAATTTTGCCATCGTGTTCGGGAGCATCGCGGTCATGCTGCGCAAGAAGCTGCCGGGATATTTCACTGGCCGCACATCCGCGATCCAGAAGGGCATTGAAGAAGCGCGGCAGGCAAGTGAAGAAGCGCGGCAGCGTCTGAGTGATGTTGAAGGCAGGCTCTCGCGCCTGGATTCAGAGATTGCCGGTATGAAGCGTGAGGCGGATGAAAACGGCAAAGCTGAAGAGCAGCGCATACAGGCTGCGGGTGAAGAAGAGCGCCGCCGCATTGTGGCTTCGGCTGAGCAGGAAATTGAGATGACAGCCAACGCCGCCCGCCGCGAGCTGAAATCGTATGTTTCAGAGCTGGCGATTGAGCTGGCCGAGAAAAAGATTCGCGTGAGCAAAGATACTGATGAAGCGTTGGTGCGAGCCTTCACCACGCAAATGGGAAAGGACGGCAACTAAAGATGGCAGCAGTCCTTGGCCGTTACGCCCGCGCTTACGCTGAAGTGGTGGTGCAGCACAAACACCACGTGGAAAAGGCCGTGGCCGAACTGGAGCAGATGGCAGCGCTCATGAGCAGCAGCCGCGAACTGCGAAACGTGTTGGCAAACCCCGCGGTAAACCGCGAACAGAAGTTAAAGCTGCTGGATGCGATCATCGCCCGCATGGACGCAGGCAAGCTGCTGCGCAATTTTCTGGCGGTCTTGATTGATCATCGCCGCATCGCGAATCTTGGGGAATTGGTGGAGCTGTTCAAGCGCGAGTTGGACCGCCGCATGGGTATTGCTGAAGCTAAAGTGAAGTCAGTGAGAGCGTTGACTGCGCCGGAAAAAAGTTCGCTGGAAAAACAGCTGGCAGCACTGACGGGAAAGACGATCCGGGCAACTTACGCGGAAGACGCGAGCCTGCTGGGTGGCGTGATGGTGCGCGTGGGCAGCACGATTTATGACGGCTCAGTCCATGGCCGCTTGCAGCGCATGCGGCAGGAACTGGCAAAAGGCTAGAAAAAATTTAGTAAATGAGTAACTGGGAAATTGGTAACTGAGTAATTTGGTAATTGAGTAAATGAAAAGCTGCGGGTTCAACATTTACTAAATTACCAACTTACCCAATTACCAAATGAACGTTGATATTGGGGTCTTAAACAAAAAGGCATCTATGGCACAAATTAAAGTTGAGGCGATTAGCAGGCGTGAGCGAAGCGAGAGCCTGCTGTCGAAATCCTGAGCGAGCGCAAGCGAGTAGAAGGACCTCAAACAAGATTGACCGCAGGGGAAAACAGGTTATATGGCACAGATTAAAGCAGACGAAATAACGAAGCTCATCCGCGACCAGATTGAGAATTACGAGTCCAAGGTTTCCGTGGACGAAGTGGGCACCATCATCTCTCTGGGTGACGGAATCGCCCGCATACACGGCCTGGATAAAGTTATGGCCGGCGAACTGTTGCAGTTCGGCCACGGCATATCCGGACTCGCCATGAACCTGGAAGAAGACCAGGTAGGCGCGGTGCTGCTGGGCGAATTCACCGAAATCAAAGAAGGCGACGAGGTGAAGCGCACCGGGACGATTATGTCCGTTCCCGTGGGCGAGGGCATGATTGGCCGCGTGGTCAACGCGCTGGGCCAGCCGATTGACGGCAAAGGTCCGATTGCTTCGAACAAACAGATTGCCATTGAACGTATTGCGCCGGGCGTAATTGATCGCCAGCCGGTGCGCGAACCCATGGCCACTGGAATTAAAGCCATTGACTCCATGATCCCTGTGGGTCGCGGTCAGCGCGAGCTGATCATCGGCGACCGCCAGACCGGCAAGACCGCCGTGGCTCTGGACACGATCATCAACAGCAAGGGCAACAACCTGATTTGTATTTACAACGCGATTGGTCAGAAGCGTTCGTCGATTGCGCAGGTAGTAAAAGTTCTGGAAGATTACGGCGCGATGGAGTACACGATTGTCGTCGCGGCATCCGCGTCTGAGCCCGCTCCAATGTTGTATCTGGCTCCTTACGCAGCATGCGCCATGGGCTAATATTTCCGCGATAACGGCAAGCATGCGCTGGTGATCTATGACGATCTTTCCAAGCACGCGGCGGCGTACCGCGAAATTTCTTTGTTGCTGCGCCGTCCACCGGGACGCGAGGCGTATCCGGGCGACGTGTTCTATCTCCACTCCCGTTTGCTGGAGCGCGCGGCAAAAATGTCTGACAAAATGGGCGGCGGTTCGCTTACGGCCCTGCCGGTGATTGAGACGCAGGCCGGCGACGTTTCCGCGTACATTCCTACGAACGTGATTTCCATCACTGACGGCCAGATCTTCCTGGAAACCGATTTATTTAACTCCGGCGTACGTCCAGCGGTAAACGTGGGTATCTCGGTAAGCCGCGTAGGCGGTTCGGCGCAGATCAAGGCCATGCGGCAGGTTGCCGGCACGTTGAAGCTGGAACTGGCGCAATATCGCGAGCTGGCGGCCTTCGCGCAGTTCGGGTCGGATCTAGATAAGGCGACGCAGGCCCAGCTCAATCGCGGTAAACGCCTGGTGGAAATTCTGAAGCAGGATCAGTATCAGCCGCTTTCTTTTGGCAAGCAGATCATGATCATCTTTGCCGGAACCAACGGCTATCTGGACGATCTGGAAGTGGAAGACGTGCGCACGTTCTCTGAAGAGCTGAACAAATATGTTGAGTCAATGAATCCCAAATTGCTGGCTGCGATCATGGAGAAGAAGACGATTGATGACAGCATCAAGGCGGACATTGAGAAGACGCTCAAGGAATTCAAGCAGCGTTTTGTGAGTGAGCGGCAAGCGGCTACAGCAAAGGCATAGCATAAAACTATGGCGAACCTTTTAGACATCCGGCGGCGTATCCGCAGCGTGCGCAACACGCGGCAGATCACCAAGGCCATGCAGATGGTATCGGCGGCCAAGTTGCGCCGCGCCCAGGAGCGCGCACTGGCGGCGCGGCCTTATGCGCAGATGCTGACCAATGTTTTGAAGTCGCTGGTAACGCGGGCTGATATTTACGATGAAGAGACCGGCGAAGTGCTGCATCCATTGCTCGTCCGCAGGCCGGAAAAGACGACGCTGCTGATTGTGGTTTCTGGCGAGAAGGGACTGGCAGGCGCGTTTAACTCCAACATCCTGAAAGCCGCAGCCAAGTTTCTGGATACCAAGAAAGACAAAAATATTGACGTGGTTTCGGTAGGCCGCAAGGCGCGAGATTTTTTCCGCCGCCGTTATCCGCAGGCGTCTGAATCAGGCGAACGCAAAGGCGCGATCCAGGTGGCTGCCGAATATGTGGGTCTGATGAACCGGACACAGTTTGCCAGCGCACGGGAAATTGCCGAGCAGGTAACCAAGCTTTATACCGAAGCGAAAGTGGATTCGGTTTATATCGTCTATAACGAATTTAAGTCAGTGATTGCGCAGCGGCTGGTGGTAGATGATCTGCTGCCGATTCGCGCAATCGGCGAGCAGTCGCATGCGATGACTGAAGAAGCAACAGAAGCGCAGTTGAAAGAACGGCTGGAAGCGGCCAAGCATGCCGGCGTGGGCGTACGGGCCACAGATACATCTGAGATCGATAAAAAAGCTGCGGGCTTTGCTACCGCGGACGTCGATTACATTTACGAGCAGCCGCCGGCGGAACTCTTCCGCGACCTGCTGCCTCGGTACATTTCTGTACAGATTTACCGGGCCATGCTGGAGTCTGAAGCGGCCGAGCACGCCGCCCGTATGACGGCCATGGATTCAGCCACCAGCAACGCGTCTGACATGATTGATTCGCTCACGCTGGCCATGAACCGTGCCCGCCAGGCGAAAATTACGAAAGAGATTATTGAAATTGTGAGCGGCGCAGCGGCAGCACAGTAGTTCATCGGGTGATCTGGTAATCGGGACATCGGGTGATCTGGAAAACTTTTACCGCGGATTTTTGCGGATGAACACGGATCAGGAAACGCAAGGTCCCTCAGTCCTACTTCGCCCGCAGGTAAAAGCGCGGGCTCGTTACGGACTTCGGGATGACGAACAGTTTTAAGAATTTGAAATTGTTTTAGAAATTTGAAATCGCAAATTTCAAATCAACAATTTCTGAAAAAGGTCATTATGGCTACTCAAAATGTTGGCAAGGTAATTCAGATCGCGGGACCCGCGGTTGACGTGGAGTTCGCGGAAGGGCATCTTCCTCCCATTCACCAGGCGTTGCGGGTGACCAGTGAAGGTTTTAAAGTGCCGGACCCCATTGATGTTGTGCTGGAAGTGCAGCAGCACCTGGGCGAGGGACGCGTCCGCACGGTGGCCATGCAGGCCACTGACGGCATGGTGCGCGGCATGAATGCCACCGACCTTGGCGGTCCCATTTCTGTTCCCGTAGGCAAGGGAACTCTAGGCCGCGTGATGAACGTGATTGGCGAGCCGGTGGACCAGCTTGGTCCGATAAAGGCGACCAAGCGGTTACCGATTCACCGCCAGGCCCCGGCGTTCGACGAGCAATCGACCATAGCCGAGATGTTTGAGACCGGCGTAAAAGTGATTGATCTGACCCAGCCATTTTTGAAGGGCGGCAAGATCGGCCTGTTCGGCGGCGCTGGCGTGGGCAAAACGGTTGTGATCATGGAACTGATCAACAACGTGGCCAAGCAGCACGGCGGCTACTCAGTGTTTGCCGGCGTAGGCGAGCGCACGCGCGAGGGCAACGATCTTTGGCTGGAAATGAGTGAATCCGGCGTAATCAAGCCGGGCGATCCGGAGAATTCCAAAGCCGCTTTGATTTACGGGCAGATGACGGAGCCTCCCGGAGCGCGTCTGCGCGTGGCTCTGACCGGGCTGACCGTGGCCGAATATTTCCGCGATGAAGAAGGCGCGGACACGCTGCTCTTTATCGACAACATTTTCCGATTCACGCAGGCCGGATCTGAAGTGTCTGCTCTGCTGGGCCGCATGCCGTCCGCAGTGGGTTATCAGCCGAACCTGGCCACGGAGATGGGCGAACTACAGGAGCGCATCACATCGACCAAGCGCGGATCGATCACCTCAGTGCAGGCGATTTACGTGCCCGCCGACGATCTTACCGATCCCGCGCCGGCCACGACCTTTGCTCACCTGGATGCGACCACGGTGCTTTCCCGTCCGCTGACTGCAATTGGAATTTATCCGGCTGTGGATCCGCTGGCTTCGACCTCACGCATTCTTGATCCGCACATTGTTGGCCAGGAGCACTATGACGTGGCGCAGGCCGTGAAACGAATTCTGCAGCGCTACGCCGATCTGCAGGACATTATCGCCATTCTGGGTATTGAAGAGTTGAGCGAAGAAGACCGGTTGACGGTGGCGCGCGCACGCAAAGTGCAGAAGTTCCTCTCGCAG
>DASZMF010000323.1:0-1616 GCA_035552035.1 Candidatus Angelobacter sp. | reverse complement strand
CCTTTAAAGCCTGCCTTTTTGTTGGTGAAGAACCTCAAGAATAAGAATATTGTGGCCGCATCTGCCCCGGAAGCGTTAACGCGGGAAGTGGAGGCGCTAGGGCAGAGCCGCGTGCTTGTCTCGGGCAATGGCTTTGATGTCATGCTGGCCTCGGCGCGCGAAATTCCGAATGTTCTGCGCGAAATCGGACGCTGCCGCGAGCAGACCTATCGCGAAATTGGCGAAGGCACCGGCAATGCCATTGACCTTGACGGCTTCGACGATTACTACCAGCACATGTTTTTGTGGCACACTGCCGATCGGCGGGTGGCAGGCGCGTATCGCTTGGCCGCTACAGCTGACGTGTTGCCCCAACGCGGTGTGAACGGGCTCTACACCAGCACGCTTTTCCACTACGAACCGGGGTTCTTCGAGCGCATCGGGCCAGCCATCGAATTGGGCCGGTCTTTCGTGTGCCTGGATTATCAAAAGCACTACGCGCCGCTCCTATTGCTCTG
Source organism: Candidatus Angelobacter sp. (assembly GCA_035552035.1). GTDB lineage: Bacteria > Acidobacteriota > Terriglobia > Terriglobales > Acidobacteriaceae > Angelobacter. Next base: position 1,119 of record DASZMF010000323.1, on the reverse strand, counting down.
GAAGGGCATTGCGCGCTTTGTGGAGAGGCGGCCGGAGTGCGCCGTGCTTTTCGGAGCGGTCAGTATCAGCAGCGATTACCAATCGCTCTCGCGCACGCTCATTGTGAATTATCTCAGCGGGCATTTAGCCAATCACCTGGCCGGCCAAGTGCGACCGCGCAAAGCCTTCCGCGGCCACGCCATGCTGCCCAAGCACGTTAAGCAACTCAGCCGCTTGCTGAGCAGCGTGGAGGAGCTATCCGCGTCTATTCAAGATCTGGAGCGTGACGGCAAAGGCCTGCCCGTCTTGGTCCGCCAATACATGAAGCTGGGAGGGCAGTTCCTCGGATTCAACGTCGATTCGCATTTTTCGAATGCGCTGGACGCCCTGGTTCTAGCGGATCTGCGAACCGCTTCGCCCGCCATGCTCGACCGCTGCATGGGCGCCTCCGGAGCCAAGTCATTCCGGGCCTGGCATCAATTGCCGTCCGCAACTTCAAAAGCGCTTCCGCTGCAGTAAGGAAAATATAGCGCTAATCGCGCGGTGTACCATATAAGGTACAAGATGGCGGAGGATTCGTCGTCGCGTAAAATTCCGCTGATCTTTTTCCGTTCGCGTGCCGGAGGTGAGCCTGTGCGGGAGTGGTTGAAGAGACTGCCGGAAGCCGAGCGTCAAGCCATAGGGCAAGACCTGTTACGCGCGCAATGGCGATGGCCTGTGGGTATGCCATTGTGCCGTCCTTTGGGCGACGGATTATGGGAAGTGCGCACAGATCTGCCAACAAACCGGACGGCGCGCGTATTGCTTTGCCTTTACCGTGAGCATTTGGTGGCGTTGCATGGATTTATCAAGAAAACACGCACGGCGCCGGACGATGATTTGGCATTGGCGCGCAAGCGTCAGAAGGAATTGGAGCAATGAGCAAGAAACATATGGGTTCGAGTATTGATGATTTCCTCAAAGAGGAAGGCATCTTTGAAGACGCACAAGCGCAGGCGGTCAAAGAGGTGGTCGCATGGCAGCTTGCCGAGGCCATGAAGAAAAATAAAATATCCAAGTCGCGCATGGCCATGCTGCTGAAGACAAGCCGCACTCAGGTAGACCGCTTGCTTGATCCGAGGAATGACATCACGCTTTCC
>DASZMF010000322.1:0-1796 GCA_035552035.1 Candidatus Angelobacter sp. | reverse complement strand
CTGTGAGGGATCCACCGGAAAATAAAAAACAACAATGTCTCCCCTCTGAATTGTTCTGTACGGCAACAGCCCAGCGCCCATGCCGGAAGAGAAGTGAATTTTATCTACCAGCAGAAAGTCGCCCACCAGCAGCGTGTTCTCCATGGAGCCAGAGGGGATTTGAAATGCCTGCACAATAAACGTGATCACAAAAATGCTGAGGATCACCACGGTAAAAAATGTCTGCGTGCCAAAGAGATCGCGCGGCCCATGGCGATGAGGAGTGGGGTCGGGTGCTGGTTTTACTTCTGCCGTTTCAGCCTGCGTAGCGACGGCGTCCGCACTTGTTGGTTCTACCTCGGCTGGTGATGTAGCTTCTACCGGCGTCGTGACAGCAGATGCTGGTTCAGCACCGGCTGGCGCGGGCTGCTCGCCCGGCTCTGGATTTAAGACTGGTGCAGACTGGTCGCCAGGCACAGAGTTTGAGCGAGGCTCAGGCGGTGTTTGTTCCTGATCGCTCACGCGTGTTCTGCCTGTCCGCGCAGATGCTCCAATGCCTGCTTGGCGGCTAGCTGTTCAGCTTTCTTTTTCGTACCGCCTTCAGCCCGGACAACATATTCCGGTTTGCTCTGCCCTTGCATAAAGATTCGCGCTTCCACCGTAAAGGTCTTGCGATGGTCCGGACCATCTTCTTTTACCGTGGCATAAACCGGCTGCTGCCGCCCGCTGGATTGCAATAGCTCCTGCAGCGCGGACTTATAGTCCGCCAGGCTGAATTCACTCTCGCCTTCGGCGGTGATCGTCTCCAGTTCAGACTGCAGAATCTGCTGGATGATGAATTCCCGCGTCTTTTCGAGACCGGCATCCAGATACATGGCGGCAATCACAGCTTCAATCGCGTCAGAAAGCAGCGTACCTTTTGACCGTCCGCCGCTACGCTCTTCTCCGCGTCCCAGCCGCAGGTATTGGCCAATCCCCATTCTGGTAGCCACGTGTACCAGGTGCTCCGCGCTTACCAAATGAGCTTTCAGCTTGGAGAGCTGCCCTTCATGGAATGTAGGGAATCTTTCAAAGAGTAGCTGGCTGGTCACGAGGCCAAGAACGGCGTCACCCAGAAACTCAAATTGTTCGTTGTCCAGCTTCTCCGTGGCGGCATCGGCACCGGCAGCCTTGGATTCCTCATGCGCGTAAGAGCTGTGGGTGAGCGCACGTTCGAGCCTCTCCGGGCGCTTAAAGGCGTGTCCCAGCGCGGCTTCCAACACAGAGAGATCGGACTTCATGGCCATTGTGCTCACTGCGGCTCCGTTGCTTCTCCATTGTGCGTGACCTTTACCAGGCCAGCCAGCCGCTCATTCTCCACTTCAGCCAGCTTTTGCAGATCAGGATCAGAACTGGCCAACTGCAATGCCTGCTTAATCGAGTCGAGCGCCGCGGCATATTTCTTTCGATGATCCTGCGCCAGCGCCAGATGGTACCAGACATAAGGATCAGGATGAATTTTTGCCATCTCAGCGGCCAGTGCCAGGTCTTTTTCCGCGCCGGCATCGTCGCCCGTCTTCAGCTTCATGATTCCCAGCGCTGAATAAGCCATGGCCTGCAAGGTGGATTTATAAATTTGCGTCGTCTTGACCGGGCCGGAGTAGCTGGTTTCCGCAATCTGGATAGCCCGCGCTGCGTTGCGCTTAACGGTGCCAACCTTGCTCTCTTTGTCAGGATCTCGATCATCCAATCCATTGGCCAGCGCCGTGGCTGTAAGCACCAGCGCCAGCGGATTATCCGCATCCAGTTCAAGAACCTTGTTTCCCATGGCCAGCATT
>DASZMF010000321.1:0-2009 GCA_035552035.1 Candidatus Angelobacter sp. | reverse complement strand
GGCGTAAACGTCGAGCGTGGTGAGCATTACATCGACGTTGTTGGTGGCCAGAGCTGAAGCGCCTTCAGTCCAGTCGTCAATAATTTTGAAAGAAACTTTCAGGCCTTTTTTGGCGAAGATGGAGTCCGGTGCGGTCTCCAGGCCGCCGTTGGCGACGAGTCCGCCAACGCAGCCCACCCACACGTTCACGCGTACACGAACTTCAGCGCTGTCGTCAGTGGTGTTGGAGACAGGAAGTTCGAGAGGCTTGGTCGTGTCGAGTTTTTCGCCGCCGGGCGAGGCCTTGCTGTCGGTTTTAAATTTGGTGCCGTCAATAACGCCATATTTAAAGAGGCTGAAGCCGACCAGCGCTGCTCCGATCAAGAAGATCAGGATCCATCCACCTTTTTCAATCTTCACGGCCATTGTTTCTCCTCAAGATGTGCCGCCCCTCTGGGGGCTCGATTTTCATTTCGTTCCTACCCAGGCCTTCCGGCCTGGGCTAACTCCTTTCGCGCCTGTCGGCGCTGGATATTTGAAGAAGCCTGCGGAAATTATTTTCCAAGGCTCGATCTTTTTAGATTTACGTTCTCTGCGGCTCTTTGCCGCCGATGGTTTTTTCTGGCGTGGCGCTGGCCGTTGAGCTTGAGGGTGAAGCCAGGCCCATTTCAATCTTGAATTGTTTTACCAATTCATCTGACTGGATTTTCTGGGCATCTTCTTCAATCTTCATTTTCTGCTCATCGACGTTGCCCATGGCCATATCCATGCGGGCTTCATTCACGGCGGTCATTTCCTGGACTTTACGGACCATCTCATCGTGGGTCTGGCTGATACCGGCGACATCAAATTGCTCCATGACATCGGCAACTTTCTTCTGCCACTGCGCGCGGCGATAGTCAGCGATGGCGCCCAGCGCTTCCTGCGTCTTGCGGTCTTTTTCCTGCATGAAGGCTTTTTTCACGGCCATGGCTTTTTCAAAAGCGGCGTTGGCTGTGGTGAGCTGGCCCTGTGTGCGCGCCAGTGCTGCCTTGGTGGTCTGGAGTTGGGTGGCGTAGCTTCCGGCAATATCGTCGCGATTGGCCTGGATTGCGGACTTCACTTTGGCGGTCAGGTTGGCCACATCGTCTTGATATTTGGATTGCTCGCGTTCCAGCAAAGTCACGTTGGCCTTGACCATGGCAATGCTTTCATTCATGCGCGGCACCTGGTCATTCATGTCGCGGATATTCTGCTGGAGAATGATCTCAGGATTTTCCGCCGTGGAGATGAAAAAACCGATGAATGAGCGGATGACTCTGGTAAAGCGCTGCCACATAAAAGCTCCTTTTGCTTACGACTTTGGGCCTTGCTTCGGCGCAGGCGATGGGTTGCCGCTGCCGGTGGTGATGGGATTTTCAGTTACGAATGGCGCAACCGCGTCTGAGATCTTTTTTTCTTCCTGCTGCTTTTTCAGGCGCCAGCCGAAGAAGCGCTCTTTTTCACGCGTCACGTCATCATTGTTGCTTTGAATTTTGGCACGCTGTTCGGCTACGTACTTATCCAGTTCGGCCTGTATCTGCGCGTTTTCCTGGGTCTTGCGAGTTTCCAGATCGGTGATAGCGCGTTCCTGCACGCGCTCATAGCCGTCGAGTGCTTTGTCGCGGCGGACGGCGTCCTGGATTACATCTTTTATATCCACGCCTGCGGCGTCCAGGGCAACGAGTACGGACGAGCGCTTTACGTCAGAGGGCATGGAGCGTATGTGCTCGCTCTGGAGCATGTCCGCTACTTTCATAATCGAATAGCCCTGAGGCGCGGGCGGAATTTCCGCCGCTTGATAGATTTCGTCAAACGTCCCGTCTTTTGAAACTGGGCTGGTGAATTTGGGTTCTGCAGAGACGCTGGAGGCGATTTCAGCCACGGTCTGGGCCGGGCTCTTCTGCCCAACAGATGGTTGCGCGCCAGTTGCGGCGCTGCTCGCGACGGGGCTATCGGCTTCGTCGGTTGAGACAATATAGTTGTACCACTTCTTCACCTTACGCCCCCCA
>DASZMF010000320.1:0-1545 GCA_035552035.1 Candidatus Angelobacter sp. | reverse complement strand
AGAAAGCCAAGAATCGGAATGATGATGCCGTTGAAGACGCCTTGAAAGAAATTCGTGAAAAACCATAAAAGAACAATGGCAATCCGTGGAAAAGCCGCGCCCAACACGGCAAATAGAATGAACATCGAGTGGCTGTGTAATACTCCTTTTCACTAGATCCCAATTGTTCGCCGGCCGTTACCGGAAAGTCATTGCCAGTATTGCCATTGAGAATACACGATCACATAAATGCTCAATAACCCATTTGTGACACCGTGCATCACTATGCAGTCCGCCAGCGACTTGTAGCGGATCATCCAAAGGTTGTAAACGATGCCTGTGAGAAAACCCACATCCCAGTAAGGGCCGTGCTCGGAGCCAAACAGCGCGGCGGTTGTCCAAAACGCCAGCGGCGCATAGGTGCCTAGCGGTATTTTGCGGAAATCGTTATCAATCAACCAGCGCATCAGCCAGCCGCGCCAAAATAATTCCTCCGCAACGGGGACAATCAGCACGGCCCGCGTGCTGCGCCAAAATAAAACCCAGCCGCTGCGCAGCCCTTCGGCCGGAATAGAAGAGTGCGTATGCCCAACGATGGCGTTTGAGAACGGAAGCAAATTCCGGTAGCCCCGCCAGAGCACGTCAGGAGCAATCCAAAGCAGAAATACACCCGCGCCAACGGCCACGCTCGGCAGCCACCGCAAAGGCCGCGTGCGAATATCCGGCGGCCAGCAAATAAAGCAAACTGCCGCCATGAACACAACTTCCAACGGCCATTCCAAGCGTGGGCTTAACCCAAGCCAGGGCAGAACCGCCATCAGCAACAGCACCATGGCAAAAGGCGCGACGTACCCGACGGCGGGGTACATCCGGCGCCAGCCTGAATCTACCGAGCCGCGCACGTTAGTAATCTATGCTTTGAAACTTCTGCCACAGGCTGCTAGCCGATCTGGCTGACGAAGGTACGAATTTTGTTCTGTTGATCGGTTTTTGAAGCGTTCGCCAGGGCCTTTTGCGCTTCATCGCGCGCTCCCTGTTTATCGCCTTCTTTCAGCAAAGCCATCGCCAGATGCAAACGGAAGGTCGCATTCTTGGGATCTTCCGAAACGATCTGGCGGAAGATGCGCAGCGCCTCCCCATTTAGGTCCTTGCGGTAATAAACATACCCCAAAGTATCGGAAACGTCCGGGCTATTCGGCGCTTTCTTCTGCGCCCGCTGCGCGAACGTAAGCGCCTGGTCGAGATTCGCACCCGTATCCGCATTCAAAAAGGCCAGATTGTTCAATGCCAGAGCATTTTCGCTGTCCAGCGCAAGCACGCTATTGTAAGCGGCGCTCGCCTCTTTCTTCCTGCCCAGGAAATCATAAAGCAGCGCCTGATTCAGAAACGCCTCCGTATTTTTCGGATTGGCGTAAGTTGCCTGTTCAAACGATGCCAAAGCCGGTTCGTATTGTTCCAACTCGCGTTGCGTCACACCCAGCCGGAGCCAGACCCCAGCCGGATTCGCCCTCGTCTTTAAAATTTCTTTGTAATTGTCGGCCGCCAGTTGCAGCAATTGCTTGGAAT
>DASZMF010000319.1:0-2192 GCA_035552035.1 Candidatus Angelobacter sp. | reverse complement strand
TCACGGTAATCACCTATGGCGCAACCGTACCGCGCGCTTTGCAGGCTGCGCAAAAGATTGAGCGCGAACAGAACGTAAGCGTGGAACTGATTGATCTGCGTACACTCAACCCGTATGACTGGGAAGCCATAGCCACGTCCGTCCAGAAAACGAATCGTGTCATCGTTGCCCATGAAGATACACTGAGCTGGGGGTATGGCGCGGAGATTGCCGCACGTATCGCCGACGAGCTGTTCGAATACCTTGACGCTCCAGTAAAACGCGTGGCCGCAACCGACACGTTTGTCGCCTATCAGCCGCTGCTGGAAGATGTAATCCTGCCTCAGTCAGATGATTTCTTTAAAGCCATGGAGAGTTTAGCCAAGTTTTAACACTGCAAGCAGGCGCAGCCATGTTAGGCTGCGCCGTGCTTCAACCCGTAGAAAATCTATTCATGAAAAAATCAGCGAGTCACTCTCTGCTTGTATTTCTGTGCCTGCTCTTTTGTTCCGCGGTCAGCCCCGCCCAGCAACAGCCGCAGCCACCAGCCAAAAAGCCCAAACTGCTACTGGTCGTAGTGGTGGATCAGTTCCGCTATGATTATCTGCTGCGCTTCCGCGCGGACTATCATGGTGGCATTGCCCGTCTTCTGGAAAACGGAGCGGTCTTTGCCGACGCCCGCTATCCGCAATTTCCTACTGTCACAGCCATAGGCCATTCCACAATTCTCAGCGGCGCAACGCCTTCTATCAGCGGCATCATCGGCAATGAATGGCTCGACCGCGAGACAGACGAATCAGTCACTAGCGTCAGCGACAAGTCAACCGCGCTGCTCGGCGGAACTCCCGCGACCAAAGGCTCTTCACCGCACCGGCTTCTGGTAAGCACCATCGGCGACGAACTCAAGATGGCAGGCCGGCACTCCAAGGTGATTGGCATCTCCATTAAAGACCGCAGCGCCATTCTGCCTGCCGGACACATGGCGGACGCCGCCTACTGGTTCGATAACGACTCGCAACACTTCGTCACCAGCGACTACTACATGAAGCAGTTGCCAGCCTGGGTGTCCAAAGTAAATGCCGACCGTCCGGCTTACAAATATCTGGGCGTGGACTGGAACGCCTTTAATGCCAAGCCCGGTGACAAGCCATATTGCACCATGAAAGCCGGTGCCGAAGCCCGCTTCTGCGGTCCGATAGAGAACACGCCATTCGGCAACGAGCTGCTCGAAGATTTTGCCGAGAAGGCCGTTGAGCAGGAAAAACTCGGCTCGCATGAAGATACTGATGTCCTTGCCCTGAGCCTTTCATCAAACGATTACGTCGGCCACGAACACGGACCGGATTCACCAGAAGTGCGCGACATCTCTATCCAGACCGATCAGCTCGTAGGCAAGCTCCTCGACTTCATTAACGCCCGTTTGGGCCAGGAAAATACTCTGGTCGTATTCACGGCAGACCACGGCGTTGCGCCGGTGCCCAACGTAAATAATGACCGCAAAATGCCCGGCGGATGGCTGAGTGCTGCCGACTATTCCGCTAAAATCAGCGCGCGGCTTGTTGAAAAATTCGGCAAAGGCGACTGGATTAAATCTGATGCGTACGGTTTTATCTACCTGAATTACACCACCATCGCCAAGAACGATGACGAACGAGCCGAGGTTCGTCGCTTTGCTGCCGAAATAGCCCGTGGCTTGCCACACATCGCCCGCGTCATGACGCGCGATGATCTTCTGCAAGGCGGCGAAAGCGCCGACCATGTTGGCCGCGCCATGCAGCTTGGATTCTACGGCCGCCGATCCGCCGATCTTGAACTGCTGCCGGAGCCTTACTTTATTTTTGGCTCAGCTCCCGGCACCACGCACTCAACTCCTTACAGTTATGACAATCACGTGCCCGTGATCTTTTATGGTGCCGGAATTCATGCTGGAGTGCGCTACGAACCAATCAAAGTAAATGACATTGCGCCCACGCTGGCAGCGATCCTGGGCGTAGAAACGCCAAGCGGATCTGTGGGCAAAATTCTGACGGAGATACTCGAAAATAAATAGAAGAATTTTTAAACCTTAGATTTTTTCAAAACCACAAAGGACACAAAGTTTTTTCCAATTCATCAAGGCAAAGAAAGTTCGGAGCATTTGTGAAATCTTTCCTTACGCGGAATCTCTGCACTGCGTTTGTGTTACTTCGTGTCCTTTGTGGTTAAAGCTCTTT
>DASZMF010000318.1:0-6358 GCA_035552035.1 Candidatus Angelobacter sp. | reverse complement strand
CGCATTTAATACGAGTCTTTTAGTTTGGCTAGGATATCTTCTGGCACCAGAGCAGGCCGCCAGCACAGCAGAAATTCCCAAACGGGCCCAGTTGGAGCAGTGGAACGAGGCGGTTATGGAGCTAATAAGTCGATGATAACTGTGATCGTAATTGCGCTTGCGTTGTGCGCTGTCATGTTGTTTTACATGGCGGTACGCAGCCGCAGAACACAGGCGGGACAAAGTTTCCGCACGGTAGATCTAAACGCCTTCAGAACCTTGACGGACCGGGACGACGAGCTTTTTATGCGGGAAAGTCTTCCGCGTTCTAAGTTCTCTCATCTCAAGCGTCAGCGCATTCGTGTGACGGTGCGTTACGTGGCGCGGATTGCCTCGAATGCGTCCGCGGTCATGCATGTGGGTGAAGCGGCGCGTGTGAGTTCAGCGCCTGAAGTGGCGCAGGCTGCCGCCCAGGTCATGGAACTGGCCACGCAGATCCGTTTGCAGTGCCTGGTGGCGTTGACCAAGCTTTCCTTGGAATACGCCATGCCGTCACTGCAGCTGACTCCGGCCATGCTGGTACCCAAGTATCAGTCTTTGCGGGAGAACCTGCGGGTGCTGGGCGATCTGCAAACACAGACCGCTCCGCTGGCTGCGGCCATTTAAAGGACTTTTTGGCGAACAGAAGCCCTGTGCAACAGCGCAGGGCTTTTTCGCTTTTGCCATTCCCATAATGGAACGCTCTGTAACACCAACAGAGCGCGGTTTAAGATTTTGCATTTAAAATAGTCTCATGCTCCTGCAAGGCATATTTCCCGCCGTGACCACGCCGTTCTATTCATACGGTGCGGTGTACTACAAAAAGATTGAACACAATATTGACCGCTACTCGCGCACGCCGATTGCCGGCATGGTAGTGCTGGGCTCAACCGGCGAGGCGGTGATGTTGAACGATCACGAACGCGCGGAAGTGCTGCGCGTGACCGCCGAAGTGGCGTCGCCGGAGAAGGTGCTGATTGCGGGCACGGGCGCTGAGTCAGTGCTTGAAACTCTGCGTCTTACGGAGCTGGCGGCGAAGTTGAACTATGACGTGGCGCTGGTGCGTACGCCGCATTTTTACCGTCCGCAGATGAAACCAGACGCCATGCTGACATTCTTCCGCACGGTGGCTGATCATTCGCCAATTCCAGTGCTGCTTTATACCGTGCCGCCGTTTACCGCGTATGACCTGCCGCTGGAAGTGATTACTGCGCTGGCGGAGCACCGGAATATTATCGGGATTAAAGAGTCGAGCGGCAATGTGGAAAAAGTGGCTGCCATGGTGACGGCCACAAAACATATAAAGCGCACGGCCACGGTTACGGAGATCCAGCAGGCGGTTACGGCCCGTATGCAGGCAGCGCCGGCAAAAGACGAAAATGGCAGCCAGCTCATCAGCGTAGGCCAGTTAAATGGCGGATCAGATACTGCCGTGGCCACGCGGCCAAAACTCAAGACGCGCACAAAAGACGTGGGCTTCCAGGTGTTGGTTGGAGCGGCACACACACTGTTGGACTCATTGCAGGCAGGCGCCAGCGGAGGCGTGCTGGGCATTGCCGCACCGGCGCCAACGATTTGTTTTGAGATTTATACGGCATGGAAAGACAATGACCAGGAACTGGCCCGGTCAAAACAATTGGGTCTGGCTCCGGCGACCAGGAAAGTTGTTTCCGAAATGGGGATCGCGGCCATTAAATATGCCATGGACCTGAATGGCTACTATGGCGGACTGCCCCGGCTGCCTTTGCTACCACTTACGGCACCCCAGAAAGCTGACGTTGAAGCAGTAATGGGGCCTTTTCGCAACTGAAAATCATTCAACTGTCCCCGGGTGCAAACCAGATTTCCGGTGGATGCATGGACTTTGGGACAGCGACGGACCAGCTGTTTAGAACACTGGAAGTGGAACCTGGGGTACCCCTCTTTCGTATTATCAGACGAAAGGTTTCTTTCCCAAAGCTGGCTGCCTTGGGGTTAAACTAGAACCAGCAATTCGAGCGATTGCTGCCTCACTTATCATCTTCCGGCATGATTATTAAGGTTTTCTTGTCTCCGTTGCGACGGGATGATTGCAGCGCGGACCGGCAGGAAGCCATTCACGCGGGCCGAGGAATAAACAGTGCTGTCAGCGGGCAAAAAGTTACGCGAGTTACGCGAGCAGATGGGCCTCACATTGCGGGATGTGGAGCTCTCAAGCACCTCTTTGGCTGAATCAAGAGGAATTGAAGAATTTGTCATCAACCCCAGCCGTCTCTCCGATATTGAGACCAAAGGCGTCATACCCAGTATTTACCGGCTTTATGTTCTCTCCGTCCTTTACCGGGCGGACTTTACCGACCTGCTCAAGCTTTATGGCGTTGACCTGAGCTTTACGGCGGCGGATTTTTCCATCTGCCGTCCGGGCAAGACGCATCGGCTGGAGATTGCCGCAGGCCGGGGGAATGCGCAGATTCCGGTCAAACTTGATCCGGGTTTTGACGTGCGCCGCTCCACTGACCTGGGCCGCATGATTGAAAGCTGGGGCGTGGTGCCCATGCAGTATCTGCAGGAGCTGGCCAAACAGAAATATACCTACGCTTACATTGGCACGGAAGATCTCACCATGTATCCGCTGCTGCTGCCGGGCACGTTTGTGCAGGTGGACGAAAACCGCAGCCGCGTGGAAGAGAAAAAATGGCGGTCAGAGCTGGAGCGTCCGATTTATTTTGTGGAGACGCGCGAAGGCCATGTGTGCTGCTGGTGTTCGGTGCGTCGCGGAGAAATTGTGCTGCAATCGCATCCGCTATCACCGGTGCCGGCGCGGATATTAAAACATCCGCAAGAGGCTGAAGTCCTGGGACAGGTGGTGGGCGTGGCTATGCGGTTGGGTGAATGGTACGCTCCTGCTGAGCCAGTGCAACAACAGAGTCCTGAAGAAGACGTAGGTGAGCCGAAAGAATTGCGTCGCCGTTAGCCGGGGCTTTCAACACAAAAGATTCCGGGCTGAGCGCCTCTGACGATCCTGTGCGGGCCCGGGCGTCTTTATACTCCTGGTAAATTTCTTTTACAGGCACATGGCTGAGCGCCAGCGAGGTTTCCATGTGTGCGGCGTAGATGGCTTCCTGGGTGGGGCGGTTGCCGTAAGCGCGGGAAAAGCCCCAGTGCAGATAGCCCCCAGTGCCGGTCTGCAGAGAGCAGATATAGGCCACCTTTTCCAGCAGTGTAGGCAGCGCGCTCAGCGTGCGTCTTTTAAAGTCTTCAGCAGCCTTAAGAATCATGGTTGTGCAATCCCCGGATAACTACTCAAATTCACTGTGCTTTCTGCTACCGATTCTAGTGAATTCTTGATGAAAACATAGCATACATGCTGACTGAACGCAGAAGTATTAGTTTCTGTCCGGAAAACGTGAAATTTAAGTACAGAGGAAACTAAAGCGAAACTAGCCAGGAGCCTGCAGTTTCGATAGAAGGCGTAACTAAAGCGAAAACAAGAGGATGCTTCAGATATGCTGTTTACTACTCAGCAAACTAGTGAACCACGTTAACTCTATAGAAATGCAGAAATAAAGGCCTGCGGTTAAACTAAATCCATGCGCGTTCTTATAGCAGGAGGAGGCACGGGGGGACATGTAATACCCGGCCTCGCCATTGCCCGCGAGCTCAAAGCCCGTTACAACGCTGAAGTGCTGTTTGTGGGCACGGCCCGAGGCATGGAGAACAAACTGGTTCCGCAGGCTGGTTTTGGGCTCATGCGCGTGAAGGTTGGCGCGCTCAAGAATGTAAGCCTGCTCACGCGGCTGCGTACTATCTTTGATCTGCCCTGGGCGGTGGTGGAGTCACGCAAGATTATCCGGGTCTTTGAGCCGGACGTAGTTGTTGGCGTCGGTGGATATGCCTCCGGACCGGCGATGGCCGCCGCCATCATGATGCATTTTCCCACGCTGGCTTTTGAGCCAAACTATGTGCCCGGCTTCGCCAACAAAATCGTGGGACATCGCGTATCGGCGGCGGCTGTGCATTTTGAGCAGACACAGAAGTTTTTCAACAACGCGCAGGTAGTGGGCGTGCCCGTGAGGCCGGAGTTTTTCCAGGTACAACCTCTCAATCGCAATCATGCGCCCACGCTGCTAGTGTTTGGCGGAAGCCAGGGCGCACGGGCCATCAACCAGGCCATGGTGGCTGCCGCGCCGCAAGTACTACGGCAAATTCCATCTCTCCAGATCATCCATCAAACAGGAGAGCGGGAATATAATGACGTTCAGGCAGCGTACCAGGGCGCAGGGATAGCGGCGGAAGTTTCAGCTTTTATTGACGATATGCCAGCTGCTTTTGCGAGGGCGAATCTGTTGTTGTGTCGAGCTGGCGCAAGCACCATTGCAGAAGCCACAGCAGCAGGGAAGCCGGCGATTTTTGTTCCGTTGCCCACAGCCGCGGACGATCATCAGCGGCGCAATGCTGAAGCCATCGCTCAAGGTAACGCGGCTGTTCTGGTGCCGCAAGCGGAGCTTACGCCGGAGCGGTTGGCGCAGGTGATAACGGAACTGTTCGCTGATCCTAACCGTTTGAAAGCGATGGCAGAACGCGCACGGGCACTTTCTCACCATGATGCCGCTGGACGAGTGGCGCGGATGGTGGCGGAGTTGGCAGGTAAGACCGATTAGCCGCGAATGAACGCGAAAAACGCGAATTGACTGGATAGAGATCGTAGCAGCCGACAGGTAATTGTAACGGAATAAGCCGCGACGCCGACCACGCGCGGCGCGGCGGGGCAACAGGGTGGAGAAATCTAAGAGCAGGCAAACTATTTCAGCGGTTTGTCGCGAAGCGACCACAAATAACGATGTTTGCAAAAATTCAGAGAATACATTTCGTAGGCATTGGCGGCATCGGCATGAGCGGCATTGCTGAAGTCCTGCTTACGCTTGGCTATAAAGTTTCCGGATCTGACCTGAAGAGTTCCAGCGTTACGGAGCGCCTGGCAGAACGCGGCGCGATTATTTTTGAAGGCCATCGTGCGGAGAACATTACCGGCGCTGAAGTTGTAGTGGCTAGTTCGGCCATTCGTCGTGAGAATCCTGAGATCGCTGCGGCTCATGCAGAGCATGTTCCGGTGATCCAGCGCGCGGAGATGCTGGCGGAACTCATGCGCCTGAAATATGGAATTGCCATTGCCGGAATGCATGGCAAGACCACAACCACCAGCATGGTGGCGGCGGTGCTGGCGGGCGGCGGACTTGATCCCACGGTCGTCGTCGGAGGACGCGTGGATGCCATGGGCTCCAACGCGCGGCTGGGCAAGTCGCAATATATGGTGGCTGAAGCCGATGAGAGTGACCGCTCCTTTCTCAAGCTCTCGCCCATTCTTGCCGTGGTGACGAATATCGATCGCGAGCACATGGATTGCTATCGCGACATGGAAGATGTGGAACAGGCTTTTCTCGGTTTTATTGATCGCGTTCCGTTCTATGGCATGGCCGTGCTCTGCCATGACGATGATCGCCTGCGCAACATGCTGCCGCGCCTCGCGCGCCGGGCTACCACCTACGGAACGCATGAAGACTCCGACTTCCGCATCTCGCCGGGTAAGGCCAAATGCAGCAGCAATAAGCACTACGCACATTTTGCCGTGGAATATCGCGGCAAGTCGCTGGGCGATTTCCATCTGCGTGTTCCGGGCAATCACAATATTCTGAATGCAGCGGCTGCCGTAGCCGTTGGCATTGGCCTGGATATTGAACCGGACCGCATTCGCGAGGCGCTGGAAAACTTTCGCGGCGTGGACCGCCGCTTTCAACTCAAGGGCAGCGCTGCCGGCGTCAGCGTGATTGACGATTATGGCCACCATCCCACGGAAGTCCGGGCCACGCTGGCGGCGGCGCGGCAATGCGGATTCAAGCGCGTCCACGTCATCTTCCAGCCGCATCGCTTTACCCGCACGCGCGACCTGCTGGAAGAATTCGGCTCATCGTTCAATGACGCGGACACGCTCACGGTGCTGGATATTTACGCTGCCAGTGAACAGCCGATTCCGGGCATCACCGGTGAGCGCCTGGCGGAGACGATCCGATCGTTTGCTAACAAGAGCGGAAACAAGAGCAGCGTGGTGAACTACATTCCATCCTTTGATGAAGCCGCTCGTGCCGTAGCCGAACGTGCCGAACCCGGCGACATGGTGCTTACCCTCGGCGCGGGCAGCGTTTCACAGCTCGGAGCCATGGTGCTGGAGCAGCTCAAGAAGAAGCAATCCGCAATGAAGGAAGTGGCAAATTATTAGCGGCTATTTCAGTAGCTAGGTAGGCCGAGCATAAAATACTTTGCACTCAATTACTTCTACTTCCAGCGCGCCGGCCACATGACCAAG
>DASZMF010000317.1:0-2300 GCA_035552035.1 Candidatus Angelobacter sp. | reverse complement strand
GGAATGCACTCACCGGTGTTCCTGAAGCCGCAGCCTCCATGGCGACCAACGAACTAGTCTCTTCGGCAAGGCTGGTAATCAGCAAAGCCTGTGCTTCCTGCAGGAGCTTGCGCTTGATTTCAAATGAAGGCGAAGCGATGAACGTGGCGTTTGGAACCGCTTTCAATCTAGGAGCCACTTCTCTCTCAAAATATTGCTGGTGATAAGAAAACGGATAGACCTGTCCGGCAAGTGTGATGGGCAAGCCAGCACGCTCAGCAATCTCCAAAGCAAGATGCGGGGCTTTTTCCTCGCAGATGCGCCCCAGCCAGAGCAACCCTTCGCGATTTCCATCAGATCGATCAGCCGAACCTTGCTGCGCATCGTCGCCAGAGTCTGCCGCAAACTTTTTCAAGGCTATGCCATTCGGCGCCACGCCAATCATATTTTTCAGATCGCTAAAGCTGCGAGCCTGTGATTCTGAAACGCAGTTGAAACTTACATTGGCCGGAATATTTTCAAAGTTCTGCGGCGGATAAAAACTGCGTGGCAGATGCAGCGTGGCCAGCACCGGCACATCCATCTCAGCGGCGCGCCGCCAGAAACTGCCGGACATATCATGCACCAGATCAAAAGCTCCGCCTTCTCGCGCACGCTGCCGGATCAACTCTACAGCCTGGTCTTCATGCTCAACACGGCGCCGCTCATAGTCGTCAGGCTGCGAGCAGGGTTCGCCGGTGGCAAACAACTCGCCACTCACTTGCGATCCCGCAGACGCAGCTACAGTCGTAAGCACTCCACGCCCCGTCACTTCGCGTTCCAGTGTCCACAGAACCTGCTCCGCGCCGCCGGCCAATTCGCAGGAAACGGTCAGCAACGGATACGCGACATAAAGAACTCTGGTCATCTCGTTTATCAGATGCAAAGCAGGAGCTTTGCGTATCAGGTGCAAAGCACGCTCCGCGTATCGGATGCAAGCAGGGCCCGCCCTGCTTTATGGATAAAAGTAGGGCTTTGCGGGTGAAGCGCTGCCGTTTATACTCCGCACTTGCTCCTGCGGAAACGGAATTTTACCCAATCAGCAGGTTTCCGCCTGAGCACTACCAATCATGGATATATTACGCGCAGAAATCGAGCATCTTTACGCCAAGGGCGCACTGCCCAAAGAACTGGCCGTGCATGCACGGCATGCGCTTCGGGAGTTTATTGAAGCCCTGACATCTGGCCAGATCCGGGCCGCAGAAAAAGTTGACGGACAATGGCGCGTAAACGCCTGGGTGAAGCAAGGCATCCTGCTGGGCTTCCGTATAGGCGAACTGGAAGAGATGACCAGCGGCGCGCTGAGCTTTGTGGACAAAGACACCTTTCCCGCCCGGCAGTTCACCGTCGCAGACAAAATTCGCGTGGTGCCCGGAGGATCGTCCATCCGCAGCGGCGCTTATATTGCGCCCGGCGTGATCTGCATGCCGCCCATGTATGTAAACGTGGGAGCTTACGTGGACGAAGGCACATTGATCGATTCGCACGCCCTCGTCGGCTCCTGCGCCCAAATCGGCAAGCGCGTTCATCTGAGTGCCGCCGCGCAGGTTGGTGGTGTGCTCGAACCTGTAAACGCTTCCCCAGTCATTATTGAAGATGACGTTCTAGTGGGCGGCAATTGCGGAATTTATGAAGGCACACAGGTGCGCAGCGGCGCTGTGCTGGGTTCAGGCGTGATCCTTACCCGCGCCACGCCTGTGTATGACATTGTTCGCGAACAGGTGTATCGCTCTTCGGCTGACGCTCCGCTGGTTATCCCTGAGAACGCTGTCGTGGTACCGGGATCGCGCGCCATCACCAAGGGCAAAGCGGCCGAGTGGGGTCTTTCCATCTACACGCCGATCATTGTGAAATATCGTGACGAAAAAACCCAGGGCTCAATTGAATTGGAGGACTTGCTGCGCTGATGAAAAACTCACCGAACCAAGCTCGATTCCTGATCGCATTCCTGGCGCTGGCCGGTGTGGCATGCGTGCTCTGGGCCGTGAACCATTACACCGGCGCGGCCATCAATCCTGCGCTGTTGCTCATCACCCGCTGGATTGCGCTGGCTGCTTTAGTCGCATATGCCTGCGTGCGCCGATCGTTGACCACGTGGATCATGGTGGGCATTTTTGTGGGCGCGGAGTTTGGCCATGATCTGCCCGCACAGGCCAAACAGCTTCAGGTGCTGAGCGCAATCTTCCTGCGCATGATTCGCACCATCATTGCGCCGCTCATTTTTTCCACGCTTGTGGTTGGGATCGCCGGACACTCCAACCTCAAACAAGTCGGACGCATGG
>DASZMF010000316.1:0-3940 GCA_035552035.1 Candidatus Angelobacter sp. | reverse complement strand
AAATAATATTGTTGAAGGCTGAACGATGAGAAAGGATTGAAATATGGTCTGCAAATATTGTTCTGCATCTGTGAATGGCATTGGATGTGAGAATTTCCGAAATGCCACATTGAAGAATTCCTGAATTACCTGGTAGCTGATTACTCCCTTATGCGTCTCAATCCCCTGAAAAATGAGTTCTTGGGCTTGCTTTGATTTGCTTTGACTGTCGGTATCAAATGAATACGCAAAGATATTTGTATCAAGAAAAAATCTATCTTTCATTCATCTCATCCCGGGTAAACCGCCGTCCTGATTTAACGTGGCTCAACCGCTTCATTAACAATCTTGCTTCCTGAGCACTTTTGGATAAGCCGGCATATTGGGCCAGCCATTCCCTGAATGCTGCATTCAAGGTCTTGCGTTGAGCACGTGCAACAAGCCGGGCCTGCTCAATCAAGTCTTCGTCAGCACTTAAAGTAATGTTTTTCATGCTAAATCAGTGTACACGATTATAGTGTAATTTCAATATATAGAAACTCCTATTGACAGTCGATACAAGTGCGCATATTCTACTTTGCACTATCGATATTCGATATGAGATAAAAACATGAGCAGAATTGAATTATTACAAGGCACGCTGGACATGCTGATCCTGAATGCCCTGAAGCTGGAAGACAATCACGGGCTGGGCATTTCACGGCGCATACACCAGATAACCAAAGGTACGTTTGACGTGCGTCCGGGATCGCTTTATACGGCGCTGCATCGGCTGGAAGAAAAAGGATGGCTGGTGGCGCGGTGGGAAGATTCTGAGAATAACCGTCGCGCCAAGTATTACCAGCTCACGGCTTCCGGCAAAAAACAACTGGTAACGGAGACAGAAAACTGGGAGCGCATCTCCCTGGCCATCACACGCGCTCTACGCGCTTAAGCCTTCGTCCTTGGCAGACAAGGCAGGAGTTCCGGCATGCTGCATCGTTTTATTGCATCTCTCCGCAATCTCTTTCAGCGTAAGCACGTTGACCAGGACCTGAGCGCTGAAATTGACTCTCACGTTCAACTCCTGGTCGATGAGTACATTGCCGGCGGAATGGCTCCTGATGCTGCGCGTCGCGCTGCACAGATTGAGCTTGGCGGCAAAGAGCAGATCAGGGCGGAGGTCCGCGAAGCGCGTGCCGGCATTCTGCTGGAACAGATATGGCAGGACCTGCATTACGGCATGCGCAACCTGCGCAAGTCGCCGGGCTTTGCAGCGCTGGCAGTGTTCACGCTGGCGCTGGGCATTGGCGCGAATACTGCCATGTTCAGCGTGATTGATGGCGTGCTGTTGCAGCAACCTCCGTTTGCTGAGCCTGCGCGGGTGACAATTGCGTGGCAGAAGCAGCCGAACGGCAACAACAATGTTTTTTCCACGCCGGCTTATCTGGAGTGGAAGCGGCAGTCTGGTCCGCTGGAGCAGATGGCTGCGGTAGTCCGTGCGAGCCACACGCTGGGAACAGGAGAGCCGGTTGAGCGCGTCACGGGCATGCAGGCTTCCGCGGAGATTTTTTCCGTGCTGGGCGTTCCTCCTGCCATAGGGCGGCCGTTCACCGCAGATGAAGACCGTCCGGGAGCCGGCAGTTTTATTTTGCTGAGTGACACGCTATGGAAGACAAGGTTTCAGGCAGATCGCAATATCACCGGCAGCAAAATCGTTCTGGATGGCACGCCGTTTACCGTGATTGGTGTGATGCCTGCGGGCTTTCACATGGTGAACGATACGGAGCAATTCTTTGAGCCGCTGCAACTGCAGACGCAGGATGCTGCAGCGTCGTCGCGCACCGTGCATTGGCTGCTGGCGCTTATGCGCCTGGGAGATGGCGAATCGCTAAAGCACTCACAAGGCACTCTGGATACAATTGCGGCCCGCCTGCACTCTAATGATCCGGGCGGCGATGCCGGCGTTGGAGTGCAGCTGCAGACTTACCAGGATGTGGTTACGTCCGGCGTGAAGACGCCGCTGCTTTTGCTGATGGGATCAGTGGGATTTGTGCTGCTGATTGCCTGCTCCAACGTGGCAAATCTTCTGCTGGCGCGCGGCACGGCAAGAAGATTGGAAATGTCCATCCGCACTGCGGTGGGTGCGCAACGCTCGCGCGTGGTGCGGCAGTTGCTCACTGAGAGCTTGTTGCTCGCGGTGCTTGGTGGAGGATTAGGGCTGGCTTTAGCCGTTGCTGCCTTGCGTACCCTGGTGGCTCTGCATCCCTCAAGCATTCCTCATGTCGGGGCCATCACGGTTAATGCTACCGTGCTCGTGTTTACTCTGGTGGTCTGCGTTGCGGTAGGCATATTGTTTGGGATCGCGCCTGCGCTCTCAACGTCGCGTGTGGATGTAAGCAATAATCTGCGCGAAGTTTCCAGAACCGCAGGACGCTCTGGCGGACGCCATCGCATGGTGCTGGTAGTGGCTGAGACGGCGCTCGCTTCCATTCTGCTTATCGGCGCTGGACTATCGTTGAAAAGTTTGTGGAAGGTGAGCCAGGTTGAGCCCGGATTCAATCCGCGCGGATTGCTCACGTTCAGGATCTCAGCACCGGCGCGGGTCAAGAGCCAGCCTTATGTGTTCTATCAAGAGGTGGCGGAAAAAGTGGGAGTGCTGCCCGGCGTGCAAGCGACCGTGTTGGCACGCGACGTACCCATGAGTGGCACTGATCCTTCCATGCCGGTGGCTGTGGATGGAAAAACTCCGCAGGTTACTGACGGCCAGATTGTGACGCGGCTGCGGATTATAGGTCCGGATTATTTTCGCGGCTTCCAGACTCCGCTGCTGCGTGGCCGCGAATTCACGCTGGATGACGTTGCGAACTCGCAGCCAGTGGTGATCGTAAGCCAAAGCCTGGCGGACAGATACTGGCCCAAGGGAGATCCGATTGGCAGAAGCCTAAAGCCAAATATCGCTGATGCGCCGTGGTACACGGTGGTGGGAGTTGCCGCCGACGTGCGCCACTGGGGCTTGGATTCCGAGACCGAGCCTACGGCCTACTACAACTACGCACAGATGCCCAAGAGCATGATCGGCATTTTGGAAGGATCCATGACAGTGATTGTTCGTAATGCCAGTGCGCAATCTGGGCAGCTGGATTCCATTCGCCGCGCTGTGGCTGAGGTGGACAAGACTGTGCCCATCTACCAGATAAAAACCGTGGATGACATGCTGCTGGACGCAGGATCGCTTCGGCGCTTTGATATGTGGCTGTTTGGCGCGTTCGCCGCGCTGGCGCTCACGCTGGCAGCTGTTGGCGTGTATGGCGTAATGGCTTATCTGGTGGCGCAGCGGACGCGTGAGATTGGCATCCGCATGGCGCTGGGCGCCAGACGCTCTGATGTGATGCGGATGATTGTGGGTCATGGCGCGAAAATGGCCATGGCAGGAGTTGCAGTGGGAATTGTTGGGGCATTTGCGCTGACGCGCGTGATGGCGTCACTGCTTTATGAGGTTAGCCCGACTGATCTATGGACATTTCTCTTCGTATCGGCCGCAGTGTTCCTGTTCATACTGCTGGCGTGTTATGTGCCGTCACTGCGGGCGACTAGAGTTGATCCGAATGAAGCGCTGCGGTGCGAGTAGTTGATAAAGCTAACGGTGGTTATTGCGTATTCGAGAATGCAAGCTGTGTAGCATTGCTACGTCTCTACTTGGAATATATCGGCACAGATGACAGGACCGTGGTTCTCAAATCTTTACGCTACTGTTCTGAGGAGTTGTCGTCTGGCTTGCGTCGCGCAAGTTCTTCGGCCACGCTTTCCAGCTCTTCAGGATCGTTGATGGCCGTGGAGATTACATAGCCACCGCTGGCCCATTTGCCCAGATCAATGGTGCGGCAGCGATCACTGCAAAATGGGAAGTCCTCTTGTGAGCTCAGCACCAGCGTGCGGCATATAGGACAGCGAAGGGAACGTGTGGTTTTCTTCGGCATAC